>QIAP01000001.1 GCA_003225075.1 Acidobacteriota bacterium
TCTCCTTTCTCGTCTTCAGCGATGGCGAGCGCGTTGCGCCGTTGGTAGCCGCGCAGGACCACAAGCGCATCGGCGAAGGGGACACCGGTCCCAACACCGGCGGCATGGGCGCTTACTCCACTCCAACGATCATTGATGACAAGATGCGCGACTGGTTGGTTACACATATCGCGAGGCCGGTGGTCGCCGGGATGAAGGCTGAAGGTTCCGAGTATCGAGGCGTCCTTTATTGTGGACTCATGATGACGGCGCGGGGCCCCATGGTCCTCGAGTTTAATTGCCGGTTTGGCGATCCCGAGGCCCAGCCCATCCTGATGCGACTGGAAAGCGACTTGATCGAGGCCTTGGAAGCCTCTGTAGACGGGCGCGTCAGCGACGGCGATTTCCGATGGTCACCGGATGCTTCAGTGTGCGTGGTCATGTCTTCGGAGGGCTATCCGGGAACCTTCGAAGCAGGCAAGAGAATCAGCGGACTCGAACAGGCGGAAAAGATGGAGGGCATTAAGATCTTTCATGCGGGCACGAACAAGCGTGACGGAATCTATTACACTTCAGGCGGGCGCGTGTTGGGAGTTACATCGCGCGCGGCCGATCTGGCAACCGCGGTCAAACGAGTCTACGACGCCGTCTCGGTTATTAAATTTGAAGGCGCTTATTATCGCAAAGACATTGCTGCGAGAGCGCTGGCAAAAAAATAGGTTGTGAACTTGAAGTCATTGGTTCCGCCGCTGCACAGAACCGGGCAGGGGTGGGTTTCGAAGTCAGAGAGAGCGAATGAGCCATAAGCCATTAGTTTCTATCGTCATGGGCAGCGACTCCGACCTGGAGATCATGCGCGAAACGGGGAAAGCACTCGAAGAGTTAGGCATCGCCTACGAAATCGATGTGACTTCAGCTCACCGCTCGCCTGATCGTACGGCCGACTACGCGCGCCAGGCCGGTGGACGCGGCATTCGGGTCATCGTTGCGGGAGCGGGAGGCGCTGCCCATCTTGCAGGCGTGATTGCGGCACACACCACGTTGCCCGTAATTGGCGTGCCCATTCCTTCTACATCCCTGCAGGGAATGGACTCTCTGCTGGCCACGGTACAAATGCCCGCAGGAATTCCTGTCGCGACAGTTGCGATTGGCAAACCGGGGGCAGCCAACGCCGGAATTCTAGCGGCCCAAATTCTTGCGCTGTCGGATTCCGGTCTTGCCAAAAAACTTGCTGGCCACAAGGAAAAACTAGCGCGCGGAGTAGAAGAAAAATCCAAAAAGCTCAAGAATTCAATTGAGAAGTGACATTCCTGGACCACAACGAAGGAACTATTTCCACCCGGTTCAATTTAGGAACGGAACCTGAAAGCTAAAAATTTCTCCGCGTCTCAGTGCCTCCGTGGCAGTCGCGTGGCCATCGCTAGAACTCAAGTTCCTTTAGATACCGCCGAAATTCATCTCCCAACCCCTCTCGTTTCAAGGCAAACTCGACGGTAGCTTTTAGGAATCCCAGTTTGTCCCCAGTGTCGTGCCGCCGTCCCTCGTAGACATAGGCATAGATTTTTTCTTTTTTCAAAAGCAGCCGCATACCGTCGGTCAACTGGAGCTCTCCGCCTGCGCCTAGCGGCGTCTCAGACAGGGTTTCAAATACCGTCGGAGTGAGGATGTATCGCCCGGTGATGGCCAGGTTGGAAGGCGCTTCCGCTTGCGTCGGCTTTTCAACCATGTTTTTGATCTCAAACAATCGCCCGTTGAAGCGCCCGTCGGCCGGCTCGACGCCGAGCACTCCATAGGAAGAGATGGCCGGGCCTTCCACGATTTGTGTTGCGATCACCGAACACTGGGTGTCTTCGAACACCTCCATCATTTGTTTCAGACATGGAACCTCGGCATCGATTACGTCGTCGGCTAGAAGCACGGCAAAAGGTTCGTTGCCCACTAGTTCGCGCGCCATCAACACGGCATGACCAAGACCAAGCGCTTCCTTCTGTCGGACGTAGGCCACGTGGATCATGTCCGATATCTGGCGCACAATTTGCAGCAGGTCTGTCTTCTTGCGCTCTTCCAACATCTTTTCGAGTTCGTAACTCACGTCGAAGTGGTCTTCTATAGCTTGTTTACCGCGGCCGGTAACAATGATGATCTGGTCGCAGCCCGCAGCCAGTGCCTCCTCCACTCCATACTGAATGATGGGTTTGTCTACGATCGGCAACATCTCTTTGGGTTGGGCCTTGGTCGCGGGAAGAAAACGAGTGCCCAGTCCGGCGGCAGGAAAGACGGCTTTGCGAACTTTCATGGTCATGCGGGGAGTTTTTCCTTCAGCGCGATGAACGCGGTTGAGTCGTGCCCGGTTCGACAAAAACTCGACTAAGCGACTGGAGCAGAGCCGAAGGTCTTTCTGGCAGATAAAAAGATAACAGGATACTCAGTGGTCTGACGACCCGGACTGAAAAGAAGCTAAAAAACGAGCCTTAAGCCTTTCTGGCGGTGGAAGCTTCCTCCTGTACTTGACCTAGTTCCTGTAGCACGTTCTTTAACTGCTGTAAGACCTCTTCTGCACCAGTTGCCTTCATAGAAAACTTTAAAAGACCGTCTGGCGTGAACTGCGCTCCGCGCTGGGAAGACACAAACCGCGCCAGACGTTCCGGATCAACCGCCGCATTCTGGCGAAACTTAACGCTAACGAGGTCACGCTTGCGCTCAACATTCGTCACGCCGACTGTGAGACACAAGAGCTTTAGAGAGGCATACTCTAGCAAGTTTCGGACCGCTGGCGGCGTCTCACCATAGCGATCTTCCAGTTCGGCACGAACGTCGCTGAGCTGCGTTTCCGTTTCCACCCCCGCGATTCGCTTGTACATTCTTAGCCGCTGGTTCTCTTCGGGGATGTAATCCACGGGGATGCGGATATTCAGTCCCAGATTCAGTTGAGTTTCAGCCTCGTCCGGGGCGGCCTCGCCTTTCATTTCCCGAACCGCACGTTCCAGCATCTGGGTATAAAGTTCGAAGCCAACCGCCTCAATGTGGCCGCTCTGCTCGCCGCCCAGTAAATTACCGGCGCCGCGCAATTCAAGATCAAGCGCGGCAATCTTGAATCCTGCGCCAAGGTCCGAAAATTCCTTTAGGGCGGCGAGGCGACGGCGTGCCACCGGCGTCAGTTCAATGTCCGGCGGCAGCAACAGGTAGGCGTAGGCACGCCGATTTGAGCGGCCCACCCGGCCGCGCAGTTGGTAAAGCTCTGAAAGTCCATGACGATCAGCCCGGTTGATCAAAATGGTATTGCAAAGCGGAATGTCGAGTCCGTTCTCGATGATGGTCGTGGCCACCAGAACGTCGGCTTCGTGATGCATAAACTTGAGCATCACCTTTTCCAGTTCTGTTTCCGACATCTGCCCGTGGCCGACGGTCACGCGGGCCTTAGGTACGAGTTCTTGCAATTTGGCAGCGATTTCCCAAATGCTCTCCACGCGATTATGAACAAAGTACACCTGACCGCCGCGCTCCAATTCCTGCTCGATCGACGACTGGATGAGCTTCTCATCCCAGCTCGCCACTACCGTCTGAATTGCCATCCGGTCTTTGGGGGCCGTTTCGATCACGCTCATATCGCGCAATCCCACCAGCGACATGTGCAGAGTTCGTGGAATAGGCGTCGCCGACATGGTTAGCACATCCACCTGCTTGCGCATTTGCTTCAGCCGTTCTTTGTGACGCACGCCGAAGCGTTGCTCCTCGTCCACTACCAGCACACCGAGATCGGCGAATTTCATGTCCTTCGACAAAAGACGGTGGGTACCAATCAGAATATCTATCTTTCCCGCCTCTACCTTCTGCAGGATTTCCTTCTGCTGCTTGGGATTGCGGAAACGACTGATCATCTCGATGGTGACAGGAAATGCCGCGAAGCGCTGTTTGAAAGTTTCATAGTGCTGGAATGCCAGTACCGTCGTTGGCGCGAGCACCGCCACCTGCTTATTGTCGCTGACCGCCTTGAACGCCGCGCGCATCGCCACTTCTGTCTTGCCATAGCCGACATCTCCGCACAGCAGCCGGTCCATGGGCTGAGACGATTCCATGTCACGCTTCACATCCGCAATAGCCTGCCGCTGATCGTCAGTTTCACTGAACTCGAAGGCGTCTTCGAACTCCTTCATCCACTCGCTGTCTGCGGGAAACGCGTGTCCCTCCGCTAGTTTGCGTTCGGCATACAGCTTTATTAGTTCGTCGGCCATGTCTTTCATGGCCTTGCGTACGCGCGCCTTGGTTTTGGACCAGGTCGCAGTTCCCAAATGGCTGAGCACCGGCTTCGCCCCTTCGGAGGAGCGATACTTCTGCACCAGATCAAGACGCGTCAGCGGCACATAAAGCCGTGCCCCTTCGGCGTACTCCAGCAACATGAACTCCGCCGTGCCATCACCTTGATTGATTTCTTTCAAACCCTGGTACTGGCCGATTCCGTGCTCCACGTGAACCACGTAGTCGCCCACCTGAAGATCACGGAAATCAGAAAGAAATGCGGAGACCTTGGACTTCTGCCGCTGCGGCCTCGTGATTACAGCTTCCGATTCGTCAAATAAATCACGCGCACCGAAGACCGCCAGGTTGGCTTCTGGCAACAGCGTGCCATCCGGTATATAAGCTTTCACCAGCGTGGTGGTGAATACATCTCCGGAGAAATACGCGGTTTCGTCCGCATAACTCTCGCCGCCGCGCGTGCGGCTTCCCAGGCGGAACGAAACCCCATACTCACTGAAAACATCAGCCAGTCGTTCGACCTCGCCCACGTTCGGAACGGCAAATAATACGTGCTTGCCTTCCGCCCCCAGTTTTTTGACTTCTTCAAGCATCGCTGGAATCGAGCCGTGAAAGCGGGGGGTGGGCTGCGACAGAAATCCAATAGGCGGCTCGGTGTCAATCCCGCGAGTGATGCTGAGGTGCTCAACGTCTAATCCAGGAAGGCCGTCTACTTTCGCTTCCCAGTCTTCGGGAGGCAAATAGAGGTCTTCAGGCCGGACGAGATTGCCAACTCCGCTGCGCTCATGCGCCTCTTCGACGCGTGCCCATACGCGCTCAAGTTCCTGCTTGAGATTCTCCGGTTCATCCAGGATTACTCGTGATTCAGGCAGCAGTTCGAACAAGGTGCGATCGGCGCCTGCCACCGGGGCATAAAATTCCCACCCCGGGAAGACCGTGACTCCGCCGCCGCGGACCGCCTGCTCGACCACATCTTCCGCCCCGCTAATACGCTTTCCTGAAAGCCGCACGTGGATCGCGCCCAGCAAATCCTCGTGCACCGGAGTCTCGGTGAGCGGCAGAAGCACTGCTTCATCTACCGGGCTGGAGGAGCGCTGCGAAGCGGGATCAAATTTTCGAATCGACTCCACCTCATCGCCAAAAAACTCGATGCGCACCGGCCGGTCAGCTTCCGGTGAATAGACATCGAGGATTCCACCTCGCAGCGCATATTGGCCAGGCATCTCGACCACATCGGCCGAGTTATATCCCACGGTGCTGAGGTGTCGAATGAGCGCGTCCGTGTCCAGGGTCTCGCTGCGCCGCACCACTCGCGCCAGGTCGGCGTAGTACTCCGCCGACCGCAGCCGAATCGTACTGGCGGCTACCGGACACACCACCAGCGACGCCGCGCCAGTCGCAATCTTCCATAGTGCGGTGGCCCGCTCTTCCTGAATTTCCGGATGTGGAGAAAGGTTCTGGAATGGCAGCACGTCCCGTGCAGAAAGCTTTACTACCGACTCTGGATCGGCTGCTCCAGTAAGTTCGCAGAAAGATTGCAACACCGGCAGCATATCTTCGGCTGCACGGTTATCGGCCACCACAATGATCAGCGGCCGTCCGGTGGCACGGCGCAGCAGAACCAGAATGACTGCCTTTGCTGAGGGAGTGAGCCCGGACAAGCCAATCCGCGCCGCGCCCTCTTTCAGATGGGAGGCAGCACGCGTAAAGGCGGGTAACTTTTCCGCGTCCGCGAAGAGTTCGCGGACGAAGGACAGGGCCATTGCTCCTGCATTTTAACTCATGGGCAGTCAAGCGGTCGGCGGGAGCCGGATGTAGTCCGCTATGGTGAAGCAACAAACGCAATAAAAAAGGCCGGCTGGTTGACCGGCCTTTCCTATCGGACCATCGGCCATGTTACTTTTGCGGTTTCGATCGATCCTCGTTCTTTTCGTACTTCCGTTCGCGCTGCATGAAGAATCCAGGGTTCTGTTTTACTTGCTGACGGACGCCGGTATGGGTCTGCAGAAAGACTTTCAGGTCTGGATGCTTATTCACGTAGTCC
This sequence comes from Acidobacteriota bacterium, assembly GCA_003225075.1. Classification (GTDB taxonomy): domain Bacteria; phylum Acidobacteriota; class Terriglobia; order Terriglobales; family Acidobacteriaceae; genus Gp1-AA124. Next base: position 6,278 of record QIAP01000001.1, read on the forward strand.
TGATCATCCACGAGTGAAGGGTTCTTCTGCAAATCGTCCGCGATCTCACGATGCGAATCCAGGAATTTGTCGAAATTTCTCAATTCCTGATTGGTTATTCCGGCATTCGTTTCGTTGCCTTCACGAGATTCGAACCGCTGTTCCCTTCTCATGAAAACTTGCGGATTCTCTTTTATTTCTTCACGAACTCCGGGATGGCTCTGCAGAAAGTCTTTCAGATCGGGATGCTTATTTACGTAGTCCTGATCATTGACTAGCGACGGGTTCTTCGCCAGATCTTCTGCGATTTCGGGATGCGAATCCAGGAATTTGTCAAAGTTCTTCAGCTCAGTGTGGTTGATATCTTTGTCCGGCCTGCCAGCCGCAACGTTGTCTTTGTCTTTGTCCCTGTCTCTGTTCTGTTGCGCGGCGGGAGACATATCGTCGCGGTCAGGTTTCTGAACCGCGGGCTGATTGCGATCGTTATCAGGCTGTTGCGCCGCTGGCCGGTTGGCATCGTTGTCGGTCTGAGCTGCCGCTTGGTTTGGCGTAGCCAGAACCAGTAAACAAAGAACCAACGATAGCGCCGTGGCGAAAATGGTTGCCCGCAAAGACCGCCGGGTCAAAATATTCTGATCCATCTTTGTGTTTCCTCCTTTTTTGCAGGTCTCTAGTTCGCCCTGGTACGTTGCCATAAGATGCAATTACTGTGCCGTCTGGCTGTTCGCACCAACTCAATGTTTTTACGGGAGATAGCGGAATCTCTGGATTTCGGTGGTTACTTTTCGCCGTGTACTTTTGGGGAGGTCACGCCGAAAACGCAGTCAAGCTCGCAACAGCGGCCGTGTCAAACACGTCGGACCACCGCTGCCATTCACGCAGAGTTCGGAGCCGGGGTCTCTCGTTCCGAAGCATCGATTTCGACCAGCCCCAAGCCCCGCGATTTGAGAAGCTCTACTGTCTCGACCGCCAGCCAGGGAAGATCCACTAGCGCGGTTTCTTCGTCCAGGAGGCTCATCAGCGACATCAGGTGCAGGCAGGCCGATGGCCCCGGCCCATAAGGCAGCGGGGCCGCCAGCACTTCCACTTTCTGGGCTGCCAACAGTTGCCGCATCTGTGAAATTCCAGCGGCGTTGGTGCGGTAGCTATGTCCGACGAGCACTGTTTTCGGATCCAGCCAAACCATGTCTCCAGCTTCGCTCGTCGCCGGCGAAGCAATGCTGCCCAGGATTGGAATGTCAAGACTTCGGCAAAACTCGCGATGAGCTTCTGCCTCCCCTGCTCGATTACTTTTCCCCGGCCGCATCAGAATGAGACCGTCGTCGGTGGGCAGAGATGCATCGTGGGTATAAACCGCATCGATAGAGAGCTCGTTGCAGGCTGGCAGTTGCAGCACCTCAGCGCCCGCTCCTGTCAGTTCGCCGCATAACGTTGCGTGCTGAGCCTGCGCCACCTCGAATCGCGGCGCGTGGCGAAAACCCAGTTCGCGCCAGCCTGAAGCACGCTGCGCACTGTCCCATCCCGCCGCGCCGGGCGAGCACACCATCACCCGTTGCAGAGTCCCCACCGTAGAATGGCCGTTGTAGGTTGTTGAACGCACAGTTTATGTAGGCGAGGCTATGTGAATTTCAGATACGAAGATATGGGAATTTCCTACCAGACCCCAATTCTGCAACCCGAGCCTGCTGGTGAATCTAAACGGCGGCTATGGCAAAAGCAATCTGGGAAAACGCAGTTCTGGCGGAGACCGATCAGACGAGTCCAATGTAGGCACGGGCGTCCTCGCCCGTGCTCTTTCTAGCGGAGCCCCCGCGGCTCTTCCGTCGTTAACTCCAACTCGATAGGTTCGTCCCAACAAAAAAGGGACAGCCCGGAGCCCCCCAGGCCGTCCACAATAGCCCTTCCGGTTAGAAGGGTACGCATGAGAAGAGATTACGACCTGAATGTTTCAGGATTATTGCGGCAAAATGAATTTCCAGTGAATTTGGAATCGGCACGTGGCCTGGGTTCGACCTGCTGTCCCCAGCTCCTGCCACACCCATACCGCCACTGCTATAGTTATTTCTCCAGCAGGAGTCTGATGCCCCGCAAGTTTGATGAGTCGCGCAAACTTCAGAAACGCGCCGAGCAGATGATGCCTGGCGGCGTCAGTTCGCCGGCGCGCGCTTTTCGGGCCGTAGGTTGTGATCCTCCATTCATCGTTCGCGGCCATGGCTCTCACGTCTGGGATGCCGATGGCAACGACTACATTGATTACATTGGCTCGTGGGGGCCCCTCATCCTGGGACACGCCCCGCCCGTGGTGATCGAGGCCCTCGGTGTCGCCCTGCGCAATGGCACCAGTTTTGGCGCGTCCACGCCCGCCGAAGCCGATCTCGCCGAAGTCGTACTCTCAGCCTTCCCGCACATGCAGAAAGTACGTTTCGTAAGCTCAGGCACGGAGGCCACGATGTCTGCCATCCGGCTTGCGCGAGCCTACACCAAGCGCAAGTACATCGTGAAGTTTGAAGGCTGCTATCACGGGCATGCGGACGCCCTCCTGGTAAAGGCTGGCTCCGGCGTTGCCACCCTCGGAATCCCTGGTTCAGCGGGCGTTCCCGAAGAATTCACTCAGTTCACCCTGGCACTTCCCTTCAACGACACTAATGCGATCGAGCAGTCATTCAACAAGTTCTCCAACCAGATCGCCTGTGTAATCGTCGAGCCTGTCGTGGGCAACATGGGGTGCGTTCCACCCGCTCGCGGGTACCTCGAAGCTCTTCGTACCATAACAAAGCACGATAAAGCCGTCCTGATCTTCGATGAGGTCATGACCGGCTTCCGCCTGGCCTTCGGTGGTGCGCAGGAGCTGTACAAAATCCAACCCGATCTCACCACGCTGGGCAAAATCATCGGCGGAGGCTTACCGGTCGGCGCCTACGGCGGCCCGTCGGAGATCATGGATCTGGTTGCTCCGCTCGGCCCCATGTACCAGGCGGGCACACTCTCTGGAAATCCGCTGGCAATGGCGGCGGGATATGCGCAACTGCGTTATCTGCGCGATCACGACGAAATTTACGCCAAGCTCGACAAACTCAGTGAAGAATTAGTAACAGGCGTGGCCGCAGCCGCGGAAGAGGCGGAATTGTCCCTGACCCACAATCGCGTGGGCTCGATGTTCACCTGGTTCTTCACGCCCGAGCCGGTGACCTCCTGGGATTCAGCCGCGAAGTCGGATACCAAAGCCTTCGCCCGCTTCTTCCGCGCCATGCTGGAGAATGGCATCTACCTGCCTCCGTCACAATTCGAAGCGGCATTTCTGAGCGCGGCCCACAGCGGGAAGGACATTCAGCAGACGATCACAGCAGCGAAGCAGGCATTCGTATTAGCGCATGCATGAGAGCTCGCGTGAATCTGTATCGCTCGAACCTGGCAGCGCATGACTAGTCTACTCGACGGCTGAATGCTGATTGCTGGGTGCAGACTGCTGCCTCGCCATCATCTCGGGCACGGTCACCAACTCGTAGCCCGCATCTTTGAAGCGGACAATCAGCCGGTCCGTCGCAATCACCGTCTGCGACCGGTCCGCACCCATCTGAAGATGTCCGCCATCATGCAGCAAGATGACATCTCCACCGCGAACCTGTTTCGCAACTCTTCGTTCAATGTAATCTGCCGGCGGAGCTTTCCAGTCCCATCCGGTCACGTTCCACATCACCGGTTGCAAATGCAAAGATCGTGTAATTCGCAGCGACTGCGGCCTGCGCCCCCCGAACGGTGGCCGGAAAAGTGGCGAGTGTTCGCCCACTACCTCCGTCAAAATCTGTTCGCAGTCTGTCAGTTCCTTTCTGGTCGTGAACGAAGGGGCGAAAATCAGGTTAGGGTGGGTATAGGTGTGGTTCCCGATAACGTGTCCCGCGCTGGCCAGTGCGCGAACGATATTGGGTCGCGCCTGCGCGTACTTGCCAATCAAAAAAAATGTAGCGCGGACGTCGTGTCGAGCCAGCACTTCCATCAGACGCTGCGTATGCACATCGTTGGGACCGTCATCGTAGGTCAGCGCCAACAGCTTTGAGCCGCGGCCCAACCCAACAAATGTTCGTCCGAACCACTGCCCCGTCGGCGCCATGGATTGGAACCCGGCAGCGCTTAAACCCGCTGCGACAGCAGCGGCGAGCAAAGAAGCCAGCATGATGACGGGATTGTAAATGTGGCCATCTAAATCCACCACATGGGTGTGATACAGGGGAAGGCCAGGATCTTATGGCAAAAGACCCTAGGGCTGAACCAGGTTTGTTGAGTTAAGTTCTCAGTGCCTCTGCGCCTCCGTGGCCATCCCCGGTTAACTCTTTCCTCAATTGCGTCCCTGCCCTTCCCGGGATATGCTGCACAGCGAAGCTCCCCCTGACCCCATGGCCAATCTTTTTGAGCTACCCCGCTACATTGCAGTCGAGGGTCCCATACGAGTCGGCAAGAGCACCCTGTCGCGCGTCCTGGCCGAACGGTTGAATGCCCAGCGGGTAATGGAGCCCGAGGATAATCCCTTCCTCCGCGCCTTCTACGAGGGGGAGCGCGGGGCCGCTTTCCAGGCTCAATTCGCTTTTCTCATTCGCCGCTTCGAACAGCTTCGCGCTCTCGACCTCGGGGCACGCTCGCAAAAGACCGTTGTCACCGACTTTATCTTCGAAAAAGACAAGCTTTTCGCCTGCCTCAATCTGGCCGACCAGGAGCTGGACACCTATAACCGTTACTACAATCACTTCCGCGAACAACTCCCCACGCCAGACCTGGTCATTTACCTGCAAGCCACTCCCGAAGTCCTGAAAAAGCGCCTGAAGAAAAAGAACGCCCCCGGCGAGAAGACCGTCAACGACGATTACCTGGAAGAAGTGATCAAAGCCTACGAGCACTTTTTCTTTCACTACACATCGTCAGACCTGCTGATCGTCAACACCTCGCAAATTGATTTCGTGGACCGCAATGAAGACCTGCAAGAGCTGCTACGAAAAGTCTCCGCGCCAATCAAGGGCACGCAGTACTTCCTGCCGCTGGGGAGTCAGGAAGCAGCTAGCGCCTGACAGCCATTGTCAGTTACCGATTATCGAGATATATCTAACCCTCGGCGAAAAGTGAGAGTACGTACCGCACGAGCCTGGATCGCAATCAGTTGACATCAGGCCCTAGCCCGAGTAGATTCTCCCCACGTTTCTTTCCGCTCTTTCAAAATATTTGGTTCGCGCATCCTCATCATCCGATGAGGAATGGGAAGCGGGTGAGAATCCCGCGCTGCCGCGCAACTGTAAGCGAGGAAATCTGCAACCGGCCACTGAGGCTCATGCCTCGGGAAGGACGGTTGTAATCCGTCGGACGAAATTACTCGTCCTAACTCGCCAAGCCAGGAGACCGGCGTGAACCGCCACCAACAACCCCTTTCGCGTGTCAAAGGAGGATGGTATGCGCTCGCTTCTCACTCTCGTTTGTTCTGCTGCTCTCCTCGCGGCAGCTTCTGCCGCTGAACTCAAGGTCAAGATCACCGATCCCCAGTCCGCCGCGGTGGCGGGCGCACAGGTTTCTTTATTAGCCGAGCATAATGCGGCAGTAGTCGAGGTACAGAACACTTCGGGAGACGGGACAGCCGCCTTCACTGGCGTCACCGCCGGGCGCTATCGTCTCCAGGTATTGGCGCCCGGGTTTTCTCCGGCCAACGAGCATGTTTCTCTTCCCCAGGATTCCGTGCTGACGCTCAAACTCGAAATCGCGACCGCAACTGAAAAAGTAGTGGTCAGCGCGACCCGATCCCCTGTGCCCGAACAAGACACGGCAGCCAGTGTCGCCAGTCTGGAAAGCCCGCAGCTCGAAACAATGAATTCCCCTTCTGCCTCTGATGCCCTGCGTTTTTTACCGGGGGCGGTGATTAATACCGCCGGACAGCGCGGCGGCCTCGCGTCGCTCTTTGTACGAGGAGGAGATTCCCGTTACAACAAGGTCATCATTGATGCGGTGCCGGTGAACGATCCGGGCGGTACTTTCGACTTTGGAGTGATTCCTCTGGCCGAAGCCGACCGCCTCGAATTCGTGCGCGGCGCACAGAGCACGCTCTACGGCTCCGACGCCATGACCAGCGTGGTGCAGGTGTTCACCCGCACCGGCAAGACGGAAGTTCCGGAGCTGCGGTTCGGAGCCGATGGCGGGACGTTCGACACCGCCCACGGTTATACGGCGCTCTCCGGCGCGCGCAACCGTTTCGATTACAACGTTTTCGCAGATCAGTTCAACACCAATGGCCAGGGAGTGAACGACGACTATTCCAACTCGCTCCAGGGAGCCAACCTGGGTATCGCGCTCACTCATCGCGCGCTGCTCCGCTTCCGCACTCGCCATTCCAACAGCCGTACTGGCGTACAAAGCGAGTGGAGCTTCAATGGACAGCCTCTCATGCCTCCGGATCTTGACCAGAAGGCGCGGCAGAACAATTTTCTGGCCAGTGCAGAACTAACTGTTGCCGGTCCCTCGCGCTGGCGGCATCGCCTCAGCGGCTTCGAGTACAACCACAAACGCACTAATCAAGACAGCATCATGGAGGCAGGGCGAGTATCGCCGGCTTTCGGAAACATCGACTTTCCTTTTCACGCTGTGGCCAACATCAACCGTGCTGGCTTCGAATATCAAGGAGATTATGATGAACGCGCTTGGGCGCGAACCACTATTGGATACAAGTTTGAAGATGAAAATGGTTTCGTGGGTGATCTGAATTCACCGCCCCTGACTCACGGATTGCGGCGAAATCACGACGTCTATGGCCAGCAAATGCTGACTCTCCGGCGCTTATCGTTGTTCGCGGGAGCTCGTTTCGTCCACAACGAGACCTTTGGCGACAAAGCCATCCCCAGGGTGGCCGTCGGTCTTGAGGCACTGCGAGGCGGCCAATTCTTCTCCGGAACGCGCCTGCACTTCTCTTATGCAACTGGCATCAAGGAGCCGCGCCTCGAAGAATCGTTTGCCAGCGGCCCCTTCGTCATTCCAAACCTGCACCTTAAAGCGGAAGAGGCGCGAGCTTTTGAGGCAGGCGTGCAACAAAGTTTACTCGGCGGCGAGTATGGATTAAGCGCGACCTACTATCACAACGCATTCCACAATCAGATTGACTTCGCCACTAACCCTACAACCTTTGTTGGACAGTACGTCAACGTGAATAAATCAATTGCCCACGGTGCGGAATTGGAATTCCATGGCCGGCCGCTGACACGCCTTTCCATAGATGGCGCCTACAACTACGCCTCCACCCAGATACTCGAAGCCCCATTCGCGTTTGATCCCTTGGTATCCGCCGGGCGTGCCCTGCTGCGGCGTCCCAAGCACTCCGGCAGCCTGCTGTTCGCCTACCTGGGTTCGCGTTGGGGCGGTAATCTGGGCGGCAGTTTCGTGGGCCGCCGGCTCGATTCCGATTTTCTCGGCTTTGGGATTAACCATGCCGCCGGGTACGCGCGCGTAGACCTCGGCGCCTGGTATGCCATCAATTCTCGCGTCACTGCCTATGCCAATGTAGAGAACGCTCTGAACCGGCACTACGAGGAAGTTGTGGGATTCCCCGCACTTCACGCCAACTTTCGCGCCGGAATGCGCTTCCGAATTGGAGGAGAGTAAACGTACCAGCCCGAATAAAGCCTGGCGCGAATAAAAGAAAATTCGTTCGATTGGATGAGGCCGCCCCTGAACCTACCGGCGCCGCGAAGATACAGGCATAGCTTCGCGTCTGGAAGTCGCCTTCGATTCAGTCGTTGATCCCTGGTCGTGGTTCCCGGTTTCGCGCTGGTCCGCAATCCACAGTGGCATCGGGGCAGCGGACTTGGATCCCTGATATTTGCTGCGCGCTATAACCAGCTTTTCCACTTCTTCCGCATTAAGCGGTTGCTGATTCCCCAGAAGGTGCGCCACCAATGCGATCTGAGCAAAGTGCTCTACCGTTTCCATCTTCATGTAAGCGTGCTCTAGATCGCCGCCGTAAGCCACCACTCCATGGTTCGACATCAGAATCGCATCGTACTGAGGCACTAAAGGTTCAAGAGCGTCCGTCAATTCGGGAGTGCCCGGCGTGCCGTACCGTGCCAGGGGGATGCAACCCAGCCCGATCACGACTTCGCAGACCAGCGGTTGCGTCAAAGCCCGTCCCGACGCAGCGAATCCGGTCGCAGTCGGAGGGTGCGCATGCACAATCCCATTCACATCCGGTCGCAGCCGGTAGATAAGCAAGTGCATCGCAATCTCACTTGAAACGGCACGGCGTCCACTCAGTCGGCGACCTTCCATATCAACAATCACAAGATCCGCGGGACGCATTCTGCCCTTGCTCATGGAAGTGGGCGTGACCAGAATGCGCCGGCTATCCAGTCGCACCGAGAGATTGCCGTCGGTGGCCGCGACGAAACCGCGCTCGTGCAGCATATGTCCGAAATAGACGATCTCTTTCCGGTAGTGGTGTTGACCAGTCATTGAATTTATTCGAGACGGCGGGCGCGCCCAAGTTCAGTTCGCGTATGGTACAGCACCACGTCTATCCGAGACAATCCCGCAATAGTGGTATCCCCGGCTCCGGACCCGCCGTTGCCCGCAGGACGTCAGAACCGGTGCTCCTATAATCTGACTCGTGCTGGTTTCAGATTTCAATTATCACCTTCCCGAACAGCTCATCGCCCAGGAGCCCCTCGCTGATCGAGCGGCGTCGCGAATGCTGCATCTGAACCGGGTGACCGGCCAGTTTCAAGATCGGCTATTCCGGGACTTCCCCGATCTCCTGCGAGCCGACGATCTTGTAGTCTTCAACAATACCCGAGTCTTTCCCGCCCGCCTCTATGGAACCAGAAGTGGCACTAAGGCCCAGCCGATCAGCATGCGAAACCCGGCGGCACGCGAATTTCTGCGGGGACGCGTCGAGGTCCTGCTTACCCGCCAACTCTCGCCCGAGCCGAACGAGTGGGAGTGCCTAGTGCGCCCAGGCCGGAAAATTGGAATCGGCGAGCACCTTTTTTTCGGACCGGTGCACGATCCACAGCACCAGGAACAGGAAAGACTGGAGGCCAAAGTGATAGCGCGGGGCGGCTTCGGCGAACGGCGCATCCGGTTCGCTCTCGTGCCAGACTTTTTCGAGCTAGTGGACCGGATAGGGCACGTGCCGCTGCCCCCCTACATCTCGCGAGACGACCGCCTGGAAGATCGTTCGCGCTACCAGACAGTTTATGCGCACGAACGTGGATCAGTCGCAGCCCCCACCGCCGGGCTCCACTTCACTCCGCAAATCCTCGCGAGAATCGCGAAGCGTGGCATAGAGACTGCCGAAATTACGCTTCATGTTGGCTTGGGCACGTTTCAGCCGGTGCGCGTCGCACACCTGGAGCAACACAAACTGCACCGCGAACTGTACTCAATTTCTGCCGCTGCAGCCGCGAAAATTAACGCTGCCATCAATGCTCGCCGCCGTATCGTCGCCATTGGGACGACCGTCGTGCGCACCTTGGAATTCCTGGCCGGCCGATCCGGCGGTAACCCCCTGAGTGCGAGCGGTGGCGAAGCCGATATCTTCATCTATCCCGGATATAAATTTCGGGCGGTAGGCGCGCTATTGACCAACTTTCACCTGCCGCAATCGACTTTGCTCATGCTGGTCTCCGCGTTTGCGGGACGCGAACACCTGCTCCAGGCTTACCGGCACGCCGTCGAAGAAAAATACCGCTTCTATTCCTACGGCGACTGCATGTTCTTGGAATAACCCGCAGGCCCGCCCGCTACGGCGTATTCAATCGCGCTACGCTTGGAAATATCCTCCGTCAAAGCGATATACTTTTCACCTGACGGGGTGACAGATGAGCACCGAGGCAATCTCCAAACCGGTTTCCATTCAGGATTTTGTCGCTGGCCTGCGTAAATTCTCCGAGCCGGCTTTTAGGCAAACACCGGAGCTCCTTAGTTTTCTAACCAGCACTCCCGTCGCCCCGGACACCCTCGTCCGCTATCTCACCTGGGACCGGCAGCACTACACGCGAAATCTTATCGATAAGACTCCGCTTTACGAATTGGTCGCCATCTGTTGGGAGGTCGGCCAGGCCAGCTCGGTTCACAATCATCGTGACCAGAACTGCTGGATGGCGGTGCCCATCGGCCGGCTGTTAGTGGACAACTATCACCTTGTTTTCCAGAAGCTGATTGAAGGCAAATGCCAGTTGCAACCATCCGATACCGTCGAGATGAACCCGGCTCATCCTTGTGCGGTTGACCCCGCCGATCCCGTGCATCGCGTCTATAATCCCCGTGACTTCAAGCAACGTGCAGTGAGCCTGCATGTCTATTCTCGCCCCTTCGACACCTGCGTCGTGTACTCCCCCGAGCAGGGCACCTGTGGAGAGATCAAGCTGCACTACACCACAGAGTACGGCAAACCGGCGAAAGCTTAGGGTGAATACTGAGCCTAGCAACTGTCCTTCCTCCGCGCCCTTCCTGCTAAAATTATTCATTGCCCCCCAGAAAACAAACCAAGCCCGCTGAAAATGCCGCGATCGCAGTCGTGTCCGGCCCTTCTCCTGTCCTGAAGCAACAAAACAGCAACGCCCGCATTTTCCTCATCGACACGATGTCGTTCATCTTCCGTGCCTATCACGCTATGGCGCGCCAGCGGCCCATGTCCACCCGGACCGGCATTCCGACAGCCGCCACCTATGTCTTCGTCAACATGTTGCGCAAACTGCGCGACGACTTTTCCCCCGAGTATCTGGCCGCCGTCTTCGACGTTGCCGCCCCGACTTTTCGCGATCAGCAGGCCGAAGCGATTACCTCAGTACGCAAATTCGACATCAAGACGCAAACTTTTCAGGAGATCAAATACGGTGGCTACAAAGCCAATCGCAAACAGATGCCGGAGGATTTGGCGCAGCAGGTTCCATACATCCGGCGCGCGCTCGAGGCTTATCGCATTCCAATCCTGCAATCCGAAGGTTACGAAGCCGACGATGTGATCGGCACGCTGGCGCGAAAGGCAGCCGCCGAGTCCTATTCCGTCTATGTCGTCTCTAGCGACAAGGACATGCTGCAACTCGTGAATGACAAGGTCTGCGTGCTGAATCCACCCAAGGACAATCTGATCTGCGACGCCGCAAAGGTGGAAGAAATCCTGGGAGTGCCGCCCGAACGGGTCGTGGACGTAATGGCTCTGCGCGGCGACAGCATCGACAACATTCCTGGAGCGCCCGGCATCGGCGATAAGGGATCAGTCGAATTGATCAAGCGTTTCGGAAGCGTGGAACAGGCGCTGGAGCGAGCGTCGGAAGTTGAAAAGAAAACCTACCGTGAGTCGCTGCTCAACAATCGCGACGCCGTCCTGGTGAGCAAGCAGTTGGCAACAATCGATATCAACGTGCCCATAGAGCTGGACGCAGATGCCATGAAGATGGGCCAACCGGACATCGAAGGCCTCCGCCAGCTCTTCACCGAATTGGAATTTACCTCCCTGCTGAAAGAGCTGTTGCCGACCATTGAAGTCAGCGACGGTCTTTATACCGAAGCGAAGTCAGCAGCCGATGTCGACACCGTCCTAAAAGCCATCTCGAAAAGCGGCGTGCTGGCGGTCGCGGTCGAGACACCCGCTGCTCCCAGCGAAGAGGAAGAGGAAGAGAAAACCAAAGAAGAAGACTCGCCAGATGGCATGCTGCCTTTGGCTCCGCCACTTTCATCAAACAAACCTCCGAAAGCCACCCACTCCATCGCGATATCTTCCAAGTCCGGCACTGCCGTAACCGTTCCGTTCGAGTCGGCCGATGCCACCGCAAGCTTGAAATCGGCGCTTGAAAACCCCTCGCTATCAAAGGCCGTTCACGATTACAAAGCGGCAGTGCACGTCCTCGATCCCGCTGGAATCACGCTTCGAGGCGTTACTCAGGACTCGATGCTCTATTCCTATCTTCTCGATCCGACCTATTCCTCCCACAAGTTGGCCGAGGTCGCGCTCCGAAGATTTAATTTGAAGTTGAGTGGCGCCCTGGCGGAATCGGCTGATGTCACCGCCCGCCTGGCCACCGCGCTGCGCCGCGAAGTGGAAGAAGCTGGATTGTCGAAAGTTTATGACGAAATAGATCTTCCCCTGGTTCCCGTGCTTGCACGCATGGAGCAAGCCGGAGTCAAAATCAATCGCAAGGTTTTGGCGGAAATGTCATCGCGCCTGGAGCGTGAGATCGAATCGAAGGCCAGGGAAATCTACGAGCTCACTGGTAGCGAGTTCAACATCAGCTCGCCAAAACAACTGGGTGACGTGCTCTTCAATAAACTGAATCTCCCCAAGCCTGTGAAGTACGGCAAAGGGAAAACGATTTCCACCGCCGTGGACGTGCTCGAATCGCTGGCGGCAGAACACGAAGCCCCGCGGCGGGTGCTCGAGTATCGGCAACTTTCCAAGCTGAAATCCACTTACGTTGACGCCCTGCCCGCTCTACTGAACCCCGTCAGCGGCCGCCTGCACACCACCTTCGGACAAACCGGCACCGCAACCGGAAGGCTGTCCTCCACCAATCCGAACTTGCAGAACATTCCGATTCGAACCGAGCTGGGACGGGAAATTCGCGCCGCCTTCATCGCTGAGCCAGGACACGTGCTGCTAGCTGCGGATTACTCGCAAATCGAATTGCGGCTGCTGGCGCACTTCTCCAAGGATCCGCTGCTAGTCGAAGCCTATCGCCGTGGCGATGACATCCATACTCTGACCGCATCCCAGGTGTTTGGGGTGCCGCCGCTCATGGTCACCGCCGACCACCGTCGCCAGGCGAAAGTCGTCAACTTCGGTATCGTGTATGGTCTCTCGCCCTTCGGGCTGTCACAAAATCTCGGCATTGACACCAGTGAAGCCAAACAATTCATCAACGCCTACTTTGAAAAATACAAGGGAGTTCGAACTTTCATCGACCAGATACTCGACCAAGCTCGTCGCGACCAGAAAGTAAAAACCCTGTTCGGCCGCATCCGTCCGATTCCAGACATCAATGGGAAGAACGCCAATCTTCGCGGTTTCGCCGAGCGTACCGCGGTGAACACTCCGCTCCAGGGAACCGCAGCCGACCTGATCAAGCTGGCAATGATTCGCATTGATGCTGCATTACGCCAACAAAAACTGAAATCGCGAATGACGCTGCAAGTTCACGACGAACTGGTGTTCGAAGTTCCCGAGTCAGAGATTGAAACCATGCGCGCCCTCGTTCGGGATCAAATGGAGAATGTTCATCCCTTACTTGTGCCGCTCTTGGTTGAAATTGGCGTCGGACCAAACTGGCGGGACCTGGAGTTCAATGGCAAATGATTCAGTGACTCAATGGTTTAGTGATTCAATCGCTCCTCTGTCCGTTCGCGAGCCATCCGCTTAAATCTCAGATTCGCAATTCTCCGGGCGCGAATGAATTTTCGCAAGAACACCGAGTAGACGAACCAGCCTAGAATCCCGAACACCGCCACCAGCAAGCCCAAATTCCATAATTCGGCGAGCTCGCGGAGTGTATCCATCACTGGTCGCCAATTGCGCTCAGGGACACTGGTGATTACGCGCCTAAAGCCCGCGTGATGCCGTCGGCGATCCCGTTCGCAATCCGGCGCATCTTCTCTTCCGTGTCCGCCTCCACCATAACCCGCGCCAGCGCCTCGGTTCCGGAATAGCGCACCACCACGCGCCCATTCCCATTCAACTCGCGCTGGGCGGCTTCGATGGCGCGCTGTACCTCGGGAACCTCGGCGAAGGGAACCTTCTCGCGCACTCGGATATTCTGGATTGTCTGAGGCAAGACTTTCAGATCACTCACCAGATCGGCCAGTGACCGTCCGCTGCGGGCCATGATTTCCATAACCCGTACCGCAGTTAGCAGCCCGTCACCGGTAGTCGCCTCGCCATCTCGAAAAATTACGTGTCCCGACTGTTCTCCCCCCAAAGTCGCACCCGACTTGCGCATTTCCTCGAGCACGTACTTGTCGCCAACGTTCGCCCGCAGCATGACTATTCCGGAATGTTTCAGCGCGATTTCCAAACCCATGTTCGACATCGTTGTAGCTACCACCAGGGATTTAGCCAGCCTTCCGTGTGCCTGCATATCCCGTCCGGCGAGCAAAAGGACAGCATCGCCGTTGATCACATTACCGTTAGCATCACTAAAAAGAACGCGATCGGCATCGCCATCAAAAGTCACGCCCAGATCAAACTCGGATCTCGCCACCGCCGCGGCCACAGTGCCGGGATGCAGCGCTCCACAGCCTTCATTAATGTTCTTGCCATCGGGCGCGGCGTTTAGAAATGTCGCCTGAATCCCGCAGGCGCGGAACAATTCAGGGGCCTCGACCGTCGCGGCGCCGTGCGCACAATCTACCAGCACGCGAAGCTTGCTTAAATCAGTCGCCACGTTACTTGCCAGCCATTCCACGTAGGCGCGGCGAAGTGCCGCGTCGCCCGGTAAGCTCGGCGCCGAACCTCCTCCCGCTGCCGCCGATTTTGCAGGCAAGCCCTCTGGCGATGACAAAAGCGCGAAGATTTCCTTCTCAATAGCCAGTTCGTGTGAGTCCGGCAGTTTATAGCCGTCGCCGGAAAACACCTTGATCCCGTTGTCCGTCCACGGATTGTGCGACGCAGAAATAACCACCCCGGCATCGAATCTGCGCGACCGTGCCAGATACGCTATTCCCGGCGTCGTGATCACCCCCGCGCTCGCAACCTCGACTCCAGTCGAAGCTAAACCTGTAGCAACCTGGTCGGCGATCCACTGGCTTGAATCGCGCGTGTCCTGGCCAATTACCACTCTCGCTCGCGGGTTCATGCGAACCAGGTCGTGTCCCAAAGCGCGTCCGATCATGAGCGTACTTGCGCGTGTCAGCGGAAACTCTCCCGCCACCCCGCGAATGCCGTCAGTCCCGAACAGTTGTCGTGTCTGGCTCATGCTGTCACGATCTAAAACCCGCCGGATGAACTGCGTATCTTTTCCATAATCACGGTCACGCGCACCGGCGCCGGACGCACCAGTTGTACCAGTGGGTCAGAAACATAAGCATGGGTGGTGAATGAAGCCCGCTCCACCGTGCCAGTGGCATCCACCGGATCAGTAATCGCGCTGTCTACGGCTTCCACCCGCCGTCGTGGTCCGGTGATCGCGATCATGCGAGGATCAGCTACTGCACTGGCAATGCGCAATCCTGGAGCAAAATTTCCAATCACCCGCGGACGCACTTCCACCTCACGAGTGACCCGCGTATCGAAGGCGATGTGAAACTGGCTGGGAACGATCTGCACCACTTCCAAATCGCGCGGTTCACGCACCTGCTGGGCCGTAAGATCGAAAGTGCGCTCACCCGGTTTTGTGCCCGCCAGATCGATTTCTACATGTATGTCCGCGGGACGCAGTCCCCGCACCAGTCGCTCCGGGCCGCGCACCCGAATCTGCGCTTGCGGAATGCTTTCCGATGAGATTTCAAGATTGTCAGGAATACGATGAAATTCAATCGGCACAGATACCGCAACCTCAGCAATAGGATCCCGGGCAACCGCCACCCACAACCCCACCGCGAGGACAAGCGAAAGCAGCTTGAGGCCAAGATTGTGGAAGGGCTTTCGACATCCGGAAATTGTTCGCTGCCGTTCGCAATCGCGGTCGGCAAGGTGGATCGCGCCACGTAGCGTTTCAGCAGTCCGCTGAGTCGCTCACGTAGTTGCTCGACGGTCATGTCGCGCTCAATTTTTCCCGCCACTGCCAAACTGATCGCACCTGTTTCCTCCGACACTATCATCGCGATCGCGTCAGTTTCCTCCGTGATGCCGATGCCGGCCCGGTGCCGCGTTCCCATCTGCGTGGAAAGCACAGGGTTCATGGAGAGCGGAAGGAAGCAGGCTGCGGCCGCAATACGTTCCTCCTGCACAATCACTGCGCCATCATGCAGAGGCGCGCTGGGACGGAAAATCGTAGCCAGCAAATCATAGGAGAGGCGCGCGTCCAATGGAACCCCGCTTTCAATATAGGTCCGCAGCCCAATTTCCCGTTCGATCACGATCAGCGCGCCAGTCTGATTCTGCGAAAAAAGATTCGCTGCCAGCACAATGTCGTCGTAAGCGTCAGCTTCGGAGCTGGAGGTCCGGCTAAACGTTAGACGGCTGCCCAACCTTGCCAGCGCATGGCGGATTTCAGATTGAAAAACCACAATCAGGGTAAACACCACGTAGGGAAGCAGAGTACTGATGAGCCAGTTGAGGGTAGTGAGCTCGCCCACCCGCGCAAAATAAAACGCCAGCGCCAGCACCGCCACGCCCACCAGCATGGGCGCCGCGCGCGTACCGCGGATCAGCATCAGAAACTCATAAATGATGACCGCAACCAATATGATGTCGATCGCCGAAGCGACCGACAGATGTGGCCACGGCCCTAAAAACCGCATCACTCAAAGCCTCTCCGGCAGAAAATCGAACCTGCTCGCGCAGCCTAATTGTAATCCAGTATCCCTGCACGCCGAGGTTACCGAAAGCCACAAATTGTCATCTTGCGCGAGCCCCCAACCGTCGTAGGACAATGTCGGCGAACCTGCTTATACCCAGAATTACCTCAGGATTTACTTCGCCTGAACCCGCTCCCCAAAATCTACCGCAGTCGTGTTGCCACCACTGATAATCACTCCAACCCGTTCCCCATCGCGCGGTCTGTACCCGCCGCCGAGCAGCCCCGCCAACGCCGCGGCTCCGCCCGGTTCCGCGACCAGTCGCAGCACTTCCCACAGCGCCGCCTGTGCCTGCCGGATGTCATCATCGCTAACCAGCACGACTTTCTCCACATAAGCTTGCGCGATCGGAAACATCAACTCCCCCACTCGACGCGGCGCCAGCGAGTCCGCCGCAATACTTCCCGTCTCGGCATCAACTGGACGCCCCGCCTTCAGCGCTTCCGCCAGCGTCGGCGCAGCTTGTGGTTCAACTCCCATAACTCTTGCGGTTCCTCCATACCAGCTCGCAATTCCCCCGATCAGTCCGCCTCCCCCGACTGGCACCAGCACGGTGTCCAGGCCGGGCGCCTGTGCCGAAAGTTCTTTGCCGGTAGTCCCCTGTCCCAGCACAGTTTGAACTTGATCGAAAGCATGCACTGCCAACGCGCCCGATTTCGTAAGCCATGCTTCGCTGGCGGCGAGCGCATCGGCATAACGTTCGCCAACAACCTCCAGTTCCGCTCCATATTCACGAATTCTCTGAATCTTCGACGGCGACGATACCGTCGGCACAAAAATCTTCGCCCGCACTCCCAGTCGCATCGCGGCATACGCCACCGCCGCGCCATGGTTGCCACCCGATGCCGCCACCACTCCCGCCGCAGGCAACTTGCTGCTAAGTAAGTTCGCGAACGCACCGCGCACCTTGAATGATCCCGAGTGTTGCAGTTGCTCCATCTTCAACACCAACGTGAAATCGGACAAGCCGAAATCCCTGCCGTTCACCTCCACCACAGGCGTCACCCGTACATAAGGTTTAATCGTCGCGTAAGTGGCGTCAACGCTATCGCGGTCAATCGTGCTCGCCACTGTCTTCTCCAAAAAATTCCTCCCAAACAATTCAATCCTGGGTGATGCGACAAATCTGCGTGCCAAATCAACTCACGACCGCTTCTTCACCACCGCCCCGATTTCCCCGCGAGCCAGTCTTGCGGATATCTCCTCGCCCACCTGCACCTGAGCTGCGTCTTTCACCAGTTTCCCCGACGCATCAAAAACCAGCGCATAACCACGCTCCAGAATTGCCATCGGCGAGAGCGCATCAAGCCTTCCTGAAAGTTGTTCCAGCCGCCCGCGCCGCTGCAGAAGCACGTTGTGAGTGGCCCCGGCAATCGCCGCCACGCGGGACTCTAATTGCTGACGGATCCCCGCCAACATGCGGCGCACATCATAATGCCGGACGGCAGCCGCAGCCCGCTCCCAGCGCCGCCGATGCTGCTCGAACATCTGCCGCTCCGCTCTCTCCAATCGGTAGAGCAAATCATCCAGGCGCTGCTGTCGCTGGTTGATGCCGTCCATCATGCGCCCGAAGGCGCCGTGTTGCGCCAATTCCACCAGCGCGCGCTGCGCCACCGCCACACGATAGCGAATTCCCAAAACCAGACGCCGATGCAGTCCTTCCGCCTGCTCTTCCACCTCCTGCCGCGAGCGAATCACCAACTCCGCAGCCGCCGACGGCGTAGGCGCGCGCAAGTCCGCGACGAAATCAATAATCGTAAAATCCGTCTCATGTCCTACCGCGGAAATAATTGGAATCGCCGAACTGGCCACAGTTCGTGCCAGGCCTTCGTGATTGAACGCCGCCAGATCTTCCGCAGAACCACCACCCCGTGCCACAATAATTACATCCACATTCCGCGCCTTATTGAAGTAGCGAATGCCCGCGCTCACTTCGATAGGCGCATTTTCACCCTGCACTTGTGCGGGATATATCAGGATGCTCGCTGTCCTGTGACGCCGCCGCAGGATGTTGAGGATATCCCGCAACGCCGCTGCCTGCGCGGAAGACACAATCCCGATCCTTCGCGGCAGCGCCGGAATAGCCTTCTTCCGCGTCACATCGAAAAGCCCTTCTGCTCCCAGCCTCGCTTTGAGCTGCTCGAATGCGACCTGTAATGCGCCCGCGCCTTTGGGTTCTATGTACTCAGCCGATATTTGCAGCTCGCCGCGATCTTCATATATCGTCACCCGTCCCCGAACCACCACCTGCATTCCGTTTTCCGGACGAAACCGCAACAACCTTGCTGACGAGCGAAACATCACCGTACGAATCTGCGCCCCTTGGTCTTTCAGCGTGAAGTAAAGATGCCCCGACTCCGCCGCCCGAAAATTTGAAATCTCTCCTTCCACCCAGGCATCGGTGTATTCCTGTTCGAGCTGCGTGCGCACCGCGGCAATCAGATCGCGCACCGTCCAGATGCGCCGGTCTAGTGGCTTGAAGCTGAAGCCGAGTTGGTCCTCCGCCGCCATTGCAAGAAAGTTTACTGTAGAACGCCTACCAATTCGCCCCTGACCCTCGGCCGGCATCGCTCCCCTTGGCTCAGAACTGGGTGAGAAGGGCTGTTGTCGGCTAAGCCCATTACTCAAACAACTGGATTGCTTTCGAGGGCGTCCTCACTCGCCAAGGGGTCCTTGCTCAATACGCGAAATAGCCGCCTCTGATCGGTTTTCTCAGGGGTGAGAATTCACGTCTTGATTCTCGCTAGTGCTCGAAGAGGACTCGAGACCAGGCAGCGTGGGTGTCATCTCTTTGACGACTGCTTCCAACGATCTGGGATTCAATCCTAGCTCCTGAAGAATAGTGGGCGCGATTTGCGCCGTGCGGACAGGTGACTTGATCTCTCGTTGCGAGAATCCCGGCAGAGAGAGCAGTAAAGCAACATGGGTGTCGTCATCGGTAAACCCTCCATGTTCTTCAATAAATCCGCTCTTTGCTTCAACATAAATCACACCCAAGTTCGGCTGAATCACAATGTCCGGCATTCGCGGATCTTTAGCTGGATCGGCGAACAACAATTTCAAGGACTCTCCCGAAAAAATCTGCTGGATCCCAGCTTCGGTTTGCTTGCTGCGCAGTGCGTTTACCACGTCGAGGGTGCGTTTTTGGTCCTTTAGCCACAACATCGCGATGCTTCCATCCTGCTCCGCATTGAGGAGCAGACCGGGTTCGATGCTGTTTACAATTTTTGGGATTAAGTCCAGGTCGGCAGCACGGAATTTAAGCGGATCGATTGGAACATCGCCGTGCTTAGGGGTGACGATTATAAGAGTCGAATCAAACAGGCGTCTCTTCTGCAACTCTTCCAGGATTTTCCCGATTGAGCGATCTGTGTGATCGAGGGCATCCAATAAGCCGGCGCTCGGGGTCCCTTCACCATCAATGTATCCATGGCCTTTCATTTTTTGAGCCATGCTGATGGATTGGAAATTCATGCCGAAAATTTCAGGTACTCCGACCGATCGGACTCCGGTGTGGTCTTTCCCATCAATCTCATTGAGGATAGCTTCAACCTTGATGTCGTCGTAGGATTCCACCTTGGGGATGCTTCGAGCCTTCGTTGTTGAGCGAATCTCGGGAGTAAAGAGATCGTCTACACCTTTTCCAGAAGGACCATTCAAGAACTCGTATGCAGGATGTTTGTCTGACCAGGCAGTGCGCCCCCCAGCTTGTTTAATGACCTCGAAGATGTTGTTGACCCGAACGTAGTCGTGCGGATACACGGGAGTGCAACCCCTTGCTGGATTCAACGGTAGTGTCTGGGGATTGATTCCGCCAGCATCGAGCGCATTGGGATTATGGTCGATGGAGCTGTCGTACACGACTGCAGTGCCAATCGTAGCGCACTTGGATCCAGGCGGAGACAAGCTGCGATCATAGCTGTTTTCAAACATCACTCCGGTGGAGAGGGGGGAGCCGCCTGTCACCATTGCAAGTAATCCTGGCCACGAGTTTGAGGGCAAGGACGAACGTGCATTCGTGTACGTAAGACCATGCTGACTGAGTTGTGCGAGAGCGGAGCTCGGCCTGGCCTTCACATAATTAGCCAAATCGAGGGCATGCAAACCATCCAGACTAAGTAACAGAACTCGCTCCACGCGAGGACGACCTGGCGTAATTTTCGGAGCAGCCTGGGCCTCTGCTCCCCTGCTTCCAGCGCTGATGAATACCAGCGATAGCATCATTGCAGCTTTCAACCCCGCTCCAACCAGATTGACGATCAATGGCATCCTCATTTTTCTCCGTCTGGTGCTGAATATTAATTTACCGTTTCATCCGCCCAATCACCCACAGTACCAGCGAAAGCACCACGCTCAGCAAAATCGAAGTCGTAAGCGGAAAATAAAACGTAGTGTTCTTTCCCCGGTAGACGATGTCCCCGGGGAGGCGGCCCAGAGGAAAGTTAGTCCGGCCGAAAAATAGCGGCACAACTCCCAGCACCAGCAGGATCGCGCCGAAAAACAACAGTAGTTTGCCCAAGTCGGCCATAACCTAAGAGTATAGAAGTTATCGTGCAAATGCTCGCAGGACGTGGAAGAGCGGGCCTTCTAGGCCCGTGTAATTGGTCGTCAATGAGCCGGGCTTTAGCCCCGGTGTTCTGTACGTGGGGCCGAGCCGATTAACTTTGCATCACAAAGTACTTGACAATATTCAGCCCATAAGCGATATTCTTCCCTTACCATGCCGGAACCACGCCCCCATCGCCTGCGTCGTCCACACTCCAGGTCTGGACCTGTCAACGCCCGCGCTCTAGAGGATCTGCGCTTTATCCGCGAAACCATGGAACGCTCGGGATCGTTCACTGCCGCCTCAGGCTGGGGACAAGTCATCATCGGCGCCACCGCAATCGCTACCGCATGGATCGCGGCTCAGCAGGCAACCCCATTTTCCTGGCTCGCCGTATGGCTGACCGAAGCCGTCCTGGCAGTTGCCATCGCCCTCGCAGCCATGCAATTCAAAGCCCGACGCCTCGGGCTCCCCCTTACCAGCGGACCCAGCCGGAAGTTTGCCTTCAGCTTCCTGCCTCCACTGGCAGCCGCCGCCTTGCTCACCATCGTTCTGTATCGCGCCAGTCTCCTGCGGGAATTACCCGGAACCTGGATGCTGCTCTACGGCACCGGCATCGTCACCGGCGGCGCTTTCTCGGTGCCGATTGTCCCGGTGATGGGAGCTTCTTTCATGTTGTTAGGTGTGGCTGCGCTTTTCGCGCCGGGGGGCTGGGCCAACTTATTCATGGCTGCCGGATTTGGCGGACTGCATATCCTTTTTGGTGTCTTGATCGCAAAGAAGCACGGCGGGTAGGACGAACAATACTATGAGTAGAACGAAGTTGGCTCGAAGACAGCGGACCACCATGCCAGATTCCTCCGTGCGACATTCACATTCCCCGCACGGAACCGAGTTGCCGGAACTCGATCGCTTGATCCATGAGCGTATCCGCCTGGGCATCATCAGCGCACTGGCAATCAATGACTCGCTCAGCTTCAGTGATCTAAAACGCTTGCTGAAGACCACTGATGGCAACCTCAGCGTGCACGCCAGAAAGCTCGAGGAAGGGCATTACATCGCCTGTTCCAAGTACTTTGAAGCCCGCATCCCACGCACTCAGTACCGCCTCACGGCATCGGGCAGGCGAGCCTTGGAAAAGTACCTGGAGCAAATGGAAGAGCTGATCCGCGTCACCCGCGAGGAGTAGGGCGTTTTTTTTGACATCTTGCTTTGCAAGACAAAGTACATTACGAGGCTAAAAAAAACATGTGCCACTTCGTGAACAGCAATGTGAACTTCCCGGCGCCAGTATCTGTCTTGGGATTCCTCGCGGCCTGTGGCGGCATATTCCTCTCCGGGGTTGCAATTCTGGTCGCCTGTTCCATCCACAAGCTGAAGTTTGCCCGATTACTAGCCGCCTTGGTGGGCGTCGCCGCAATAGTCTACTTTGCCCTTCTGTTTGGATTCTCTCTTATCAGCCAGCAAAAAATCCTGGCCCGCGGCCAGGAAAAGTACTTCTGCGAAATAGACTGTCACTTGGCCTATTCAGTGATCGACATCAAAACGATCGACATCAAAACCGCTCCCACCGGAGAGACGCTTCGCTACACCGTCACCTTACAGACCCGCTTCGACGAGACCACAATCTCCTCTCGCCGCCCCCTGGACGCAACCCTCACTCCCAACCCGCGCGAGATACGGCTATTGGACGGTCAGGGTCGGGAGTACGGCGTATCCGAAATCGGCGGCATTCCACTCGAGACGCCTCTGAAACCGGGCGGTTCATACACAACTCAGCTGCAATTTACGCTCCCGAAGGACGCGAGCAACTTACGATTGCTGCTCACCGCCGCCGGATGGCAGCAGCGCTTGTTAATCGGTGAAGAGAACAGTTGGTTGCACAAGAAAACCTATTTCGCGCTTTAACCCCGCCGGCTACTAATACTACTGTGTTATAAAAAGGGAGATCCACAAAAAGGACAACCCGAGAGTTGCCGGAGCAGAACCCGTGCGATGGTTTGTCGAAGCGTAGCAATGGACCAGGGGTTATGCCGCTCCACACGCGCCGGCCGAACCCCGAGGGCGGAATTTGGGCGGGATTTCGGGGACGGGTAAGTCCACCTGACCGGCGCGAGCGGAGGGGGAAAAACGGCTCC
>QIAP01000002.1 GCA_003225075.1 Acidobacteriota bacterium
ATGGATTGGGAGAATACCCGGGCGACTGTGGACGTCACCGAGAAGAAATAGCACAGAAACTGAGTAACTTGTTGTGGGAATTGCCCGGGAGTTCGGATCCCGTAAACCGACTGTAGTGTAGTGTCCCGCAACTTCGTGGCGTAAGTCCGGCGCTGGAGCGAAGTGAAGGGTCCGTGCAACTACGCGGCTTGCTGTGCGTACGCCTGAAGCAGAGGTGAGGCTCATCCTATACAAATGCTGATTGTTTGTTTCTCGAAAATCGGTAGTGGGTCAGTCTCGGAGAGAAGGTGGAGTTAAAATTCAGCGTCATGCGACGTTCGCATAAACTCGTGATGTTGGGCACATTGGCTTTGCTCCTGTCTTGTTCTGCAATCCCGCCTTCTGGAAGCGTCCCGACTGTCCAAATTCCGCCGGGAATGCGCGCTCTAGATATGCATGTTGACGAGGATGTTTTCGTCGCGGCTGGCGACCACGTGGATGTGCTACTTACGATTAAGCAAGGTCAAACCAGCACTGTGATTGAGAATGTGGAAGTAGCCGCCGCGAACCAAAGCACTCGCGTGGTGACATTCTTGGTGTCTCCCGACGATGCACGGAGGGTGATGATTGCGGGTGAGCAAGGACAATTTAGATTGCGGCTGTGGAAATCAGACTGACCCCTACCCGAAAATCGGCTCGCTGGCATGGCAATCGCGCTAGAATGTTTGGGTACAAATTCCCTTTGCGAGCGAGCGGGAGGCTCTCCCATGCCAATCTACGATTACTTCTGCAATGATTGCCGCAAGAGTTTTGAACTCGTCCTCACCCTAAAAGAACATGACGCGGAAAAGATCAAGTGCCCCAAATGTGGCGGCAAGAACGTTGAGCAGGCGGCGGCCTCGTTTTTCGCAGTAACCTCCAAGAAAAGTTGAGGCGTCGACGCCGCGTCTGAGCCGTGCCGAAATACTGAACCTGCGCAAAGTGAGGGAAGAACCTCACCTCATCGTGCCAGTAGCCGTGAAGCCTTAAGCAGTCGAACAGCTTCCTCAAAGGCTACGCCGGTTTCCAACGCAGCACGGGCTTGCGGGCGGCGGCGACTTCGTCCAATCGCGAGACCCGTGTGGAGTGGGGCGCGTCGAGCACGATCTTCGGATCTTCTTCGACTTCCTCGGCGATTGAACGCATGGCTTCGATGAAGAGATCGAGTTCTTCTTTGGACTCGCTCTCAGTCGGCTCAATCATCAGCGCACCCGGCACGATCAGCGGGAAGGCTGTCGTGTAAGGATGGAATCCGTAGTCGATCAGGCGCTTGGCGATGTCCATCGTCTTCACGCCTTTCTTCGCCTGCAGTCTGTCGCTGAACACGACTTCGTGCATGGTTGGCGTCGGGTAGGGTAGATCGTATGCGCCTTCGATACCCTTGCGAATGTAATTGGCATTGAGAACGGCGTCTTCCGTTGTCTGACGAAGACCATCGGGGCCGTTGGCCAGGATGTAAGCCAGGGCGCGGACAAACATTCCAAAGTTGCCGTAGAAGGCGCGCACACGCCCAACCGACATAGGCCGATCATATTCGAAACCCAGGGTGCCGTCAGGCTTGGTGATCACGACCGGCTTGGGCAGGAACAGCTCCAGCATCTGCTTCACGGCCACGGGTCCCGACCCGGGACCACCACCGCCGTGCGGCGTCGAAAATGTCTTATGCAGATTAAGGTGCATGACATCTACGCCAAAATCGCCAGGGCGCACTTTACCGACCAGCGCGTTCATGTTGGCGCCGTCCATGTAGAGCAGGCTGCCTTTCGCATGCATGATCTCGGCGATTTTGTGGATTTCCTGCTCGAAGATTCCCAGCGTGTTAGGGTTGGTCAGCATCAGCGCAGCGACATCCTCGTTCGTCTGCGCGGTAAGCGCAGCCGTATCCACCATGCCTCGGGCGTTGGATTTCAGGTTCTCGACCGAATACCCGACCATCCCCGCCGTCGCCGGATTGGTCCCGTGCGCGGAGTCGGGAATCAGAATCTTCTTGCGCGGATTCCCCTTCGATTGCTGGTATGCCCGCACCATCAAAAGTCCCGTGAGTTCGCCATGGGCGCCGGCGGCTGGTTGCAGCGTGATTGCTTCCATGCCGGTGATTTCAGTTAGGCACTCGCTCAAGATCTTGATGATGCGCAGCGCGCCCTGGCAAATATCCTCCGGTTGGCACGGATGTCCGTTGGCCAGCCCGTCGAGCCGCGACACCACTTCGTTCACTCGCGGGTTGTACTTCATGGTGCAAGAGCCCAACGGATACATGCCCAGATCAATGGCGTAGTTCCAGGTGGAAAGACGCGTAAAGTGGCGGATGATTTCAATCTCGCTCACTTCCGGCATGTTGCCCAGGTTCTTTCTTTCGCTAGTCTCCAAAAGTTTCGCAGAATCCACCTCGGGCACATCGAGCGGCGGCAGCTTCCACGCAGCCTTTCCCGCCCCAGATTTTTCGAAGATGAGGCCTTCGTTTTGGTTGACGTGCCGCGTGGCTTTGCGGGTCATGTGCTTCACCGCGTCACCTCCTGCTCATCTACCTCTATCATGTTGCGCGCCGAGCGGTCGCCGTCGGCGACCACCCCAACCGCAGTGTCAATTGCGGTGCGTGCAGTCAGCTCGGTACAGCACCAGAGCGCAGCATTGCCCAGTTCTGGATAGAAGTTTTTCAACGGGAGTCCGCCCACAATCTTGTGTCCCAGAAGACGGCTGTTGATGGCATACGGATCTTCCCCGGTCTTCAGCACAAACTCATTGAACCGTGGCGCCCCCGCGAACAGCAGCGTGGCGTGTTTGCCCAACTGCTCGGCAGCGTAGGCGGTCTTTGCCAGGTTCTGTTTCGCCAACTCGCGCAGACCCACCTTCCCATAGATAGTCATAAATATATTGACCATCAGCGCGACCAGCCCCTGGTTGGTACAGATATTTGAAGTTGCCTTCTCGCGCCGAATATGTTGTTCGCGCGTGGCCAGCGTGAGCACGAACCCGCGCTTTCCGTTCCTGTCCGTGGTCTGGCCGACCAACCTTCCCGGCATCTGTCGCTTGAAATCTTCGCGCGTCGCGATCACGCCGCAATAAGGCCCACCGAAGCCCAGTGGCACACCGAACGACTGCGCTTCCATTGCGATGATGTCAGCTTCACGCGGAGGCTCGATGATCCCCAGCGAAACCGCTTCTGCAATCGATACCACCAGCATCGCTCCCTGCCGGTGGGCGATTTCCGCAATGGCTCCCACGTCTTCGATCGTCCCAAAAAAATTCGGCGACTGAATCAAAACGCAAGCCGTATCGGGCGTAATCGATTTTTCCAGCGCCTTTCGATCAATCCGGCCACTTTCGTTGAATGACGCCGCGGCCAGAGGCATTCCCTGGTGAAAGGCATACGTAGCCAGCACCTCCCGATATTCCGGATGCAGGCTTCGCGCAATGACGACTGATTTTCGTCCCGTAAGCCGGACCGCCATCATCACCCCTTCGGCGGCGGCCGTAGACCCGTCATACATAGACGCGTTCGCCACCTCCATGCCGGTCAGCTCGCAGATCATCGTCTGAAATTCGAAAATGGATTGCAGCGTGCCCTGGGAGATTTCCGCCTGGTAAGGTGTGTACGCGGTGAGAAATTCGCCGCGCGAGATCAGCGAGTCGATAATTACCGGTCGATAGTGAGAATAGGCGCCCGCACCCAGGAACGTAGCATGACCCTCGCCGTTTTCCTTCGAGCGCTGGTGGAACCAGTCCACAATTTCGGATTCCGCCATCTGGCGCGGAACTTTGAGATCGCGGCCCAGCCTGTATTCCGCCGGGATCGGCGCAAATAAGTCATCCACAGAGCGCGCCCCCATCGCCTTGAGCATGGCTTCGCGATCAGCGGGAGATTTCGGCAAATAGCGCATAAGAACCTATTAGATGTAATTCAGGGCCAGTTGGAATCGTACATGCCGCAGCCAGTCTGCGCGAAGACCAAAATGCATGGTGAGTTGTTTTCCGAGTGAAGTTGCTGGGGAAATCTTATTGCCCGCCTTCCTCGCTGACGAACTTCTCATAATCCTTCGCGGAAAGCAGTGAGGCCAGTTCATCGGGATTCTTGAGCGTGATCTTGAGCATCCAGGCGCCATGCGCATCCTTGTTTATTTTTTCCGGCGCAGTGGCCAGCTCCGCATTCACTTCGGTCACCGTGCCCGACGCTGGCGCATACAGATCGGAAACAGCCTTCACCGACTCCACCGTGCCGAAAGCCTTGCCGGCGGCGATCTCAGCGCCCACCTTGGGCAACTCTACGAAAACGATGTCGCCCAGCGATTGCTGGGCATAATCCGTGATGCCGATGGTCGCATTCTTACCCTCGGCTTTGATCCATTCGTGTTCTTTGGTGTATTTCCGATCGCTGGGATAAGCCATTCGTCCTCGCTAGATTTTCTGTCGCGATTGCTTTGTGCACGTTCATGTGCAAAGAGCTTCAGTGCGTCCACAAGTTTTTCAAGGTTTTGTGTACCTTCGTGTCCTCTGTGGTCAATGTTTTGCTTTCTTCGGGCGTCTATAGAACGGCGTCGGCGCCACCTGCGCCTTCACTCCTTGCCCGCGGATCTCGACTTTCAAAGTTGCCCCCAATCCCGCAAGTTCCGGCGGCACGTAGGCCAGGGCAATATTCTTTTTTAAAAATGGGGCGTACGAGCCGCTGGTCACGTAGCCGATCTCGCGGCCACCTTCGTCGAGAACCTTATAGCCATCGCGGGCAATGCCGCGCTCCACCATTTCCAGCCCCACCAACGTGCGCTTGATGCCTTCGCTCTTGGCTTTCTCAAGCGCGTCGCGGCCCACGAACTTCGGCTTCTCCATTTTGCAAAACCGGTCCAGTCCCGCCTCCCACACATTGATCGTATCGGAAATTTCATGACCGTAGAGCGGGAGCTTGGATTCGAGCCGCAAAGTATTACGCGCGCCCAGCCCGCAGGGTAGCACGCCAAACTCTTTGCCGGCTTCCAGCACCTTGTTCCAGACCATGGCACTCGTCGCTTCATCCGACGGGACGTAGATCTCGAATCCGTCTTCGCCCGTGTAACCAGTGCGCGCGATGAGAATGTCTTTCAGCCCGCACACCGTTCCGTGAGTGACCCAATAAAACTTGACGCCTGAAAGGTCCGCATCTGTCACCTTCTGCAGCAAATCCACGCCGCGCGGCCCTTGGATCGCGATCTGAGTAAAGTCATCACTCAGATTTTCGACTCTGCAATTGAACTGGCGAGTGTTGTCGCGTACCCAGTTGAAATCCTTCTCGCGAGTCCCGGCATTGATCACCAGCAGGTATTCTTTGTCGCCCAGCCGATGGACAATCACGTCATCCACGAATGTCCCCTGCGGATAAAGCAGCGCCGAGTACTGCGCCTGCCCGATCGCGAGCCGTGAAGCGTCGTTCATCGAAATGTGCTGTACCGCTTCGAGCGCTTGCGCCCCGCTAAGGCGAATATCCCCCATGTGGCTGACGTCAAACACGCCCACCCCAGTGCGCACCGCATTGTGTTCCGCAATAATGCCTCCGGCCGAAGGATATTCGACCGGCATATCCCACCCGTTGAACTCGACCATCTTCGCGGCCATCGCCCGATGAGTCGCATTCAACGCGGTTTTGCGGATGGTAGGCGTGGTAGCTTCGGCTGCGGGCAAGCAAACTCCCTGAAAAAAAATGAACGGAGGTCTGAGCGCTGGAAACTCACTACCGTAACACGCTCACCATAAAGCCTTCAACCGCACCCAATGTAGGGTGCTGATGGAATTCCTCAACAGACCTTTACCTCAGTACCCAATGTAGGCGCGGGCGTCCTCGCCCGTGCTCCGCAATGCCAGCTGTAAATCACCGAAAAAAATGCCGAGCGCCCTAAGATTTTTCGCCATTCCTGTACTTCTCCGCGTCTCCGTGTCTCCGTGGCAAACAAAACCCGGTTACCAACGGAACTTTCCTCCCCGCTGTCACCGCGCTACAGTTCCCGCATGGCCACCAAAACCAAGGTAGTTTGCGCGCAATGTGATTTCTCAGAGGAAAAGTGCGAGTGCGAGAAATACTGCTGTATCTGCCAGTCGCAACTGGCTATTCGGCTGTGCCTCGACGGCCTCTACTATTGTCAAAATTGCCGAGAAGCTTGCGAATATAAAACCGTGGAGTAATCGCTCGGCACTCTCCATCCCGGCGACCTCTTAACCGGAGGGCCGACAACTTTTAGATGACCACCGCTTCTTTGTATTCCCCAAACACTCTTCGCATGGCCTCAGAAATCTCACCCACCGTCGCATAAGCTTCAATCGCCGCAATAATGTGTGGCATGAGATTCGCTCCCGAACGGGCGGCGTTTTCCACATTCTTGATGGATTCCTGCCAAAGCCCGCGATCACGGCGGGCACGCAGTTCACGCAGGCGTTCCACCTGCTTGCGCTCCAGGGATTCATCCATGCGCTGGATAGGAATGGGTTTCTCTTCCTCGATCGCAAACCGGTTCACGCCGACCACTACGGCCTCCAGACGATCCACGGCCTGCTGGTATTCATAAGCCGCGTTCTGGATTTCCTGTTGCACATAACCGCGTTCAATGGCTTTCAGCATTCCTCCCAGGGCTTCGATCTTCTCCAGATAGCCATTGGCGCGTCGTTCGATTTCATTGGTCAAGCTCTCGATATAGAAAGATCCCGCGAGGGGATCGACGGTCTGTGGCGCGCCCGATTCGAAAGCAATGACCTGTTGGGTACGTAACGCGATTCGTGCCGCCTGCTCAGTGGGAAGGGCAAGCGCTTCGTCATAAGAATTCGTATGCAAGGATTGGGTTCCGCCAAGTACCGCAGCCATCGCCTGAATCGCGGTGCGCACAATGTTGTTTTCCGGCTGTTGCGCGGTCAGCGTCGACCCCGCCGTCTGGGTGTGGAAACGCAACATCCAGGAGCGCTGGTTGCGGGCTTTGAAATGCTCCCGCATGATGTGCGCCCACATGCGGCGGGCGGCGCGGAATTTGGCGACTTCTTCCAGAAAATTATTATGCGCGTTGAAGAAGAAGGAGAGGCGTGGAGCGAAGCGGTCTATGTCGAGCCCTGCGTTGATGGCCGCCTGCACATAGGCAATGCCATTCCCCAGCGTGAATGCTACTTCCTGCACCGCGGTCGAACCGGCTTCCCGCATGTGATAGCCGGAGATCGAAATCGTGTTCCACTCGGGCACTTGCTCGTTCGCCCAGGCAAACATGTCGGTGATGATGCGCATCGCCTGCTGTGGCGGATAGATATATGTTCCCCGCGCAATGTATTCCTTCAGCACGTCGTTCTGCACCGTGCCCGAGAGCTTGCGAATATCCCGGCCCTGTCGCTTGGCGACCGCCACGTACAAAGCCAGCAGGATTGAACCCGTGGCATTGATGGTCATCGATGTCGAAATCTTCGTCAGATCGATGCCATCGAACAGCCGTTCCATGTCTTCGATCGAATCGATCGCCACTCCAACTTTGCCCACTTCTCCCGCGGCCAGCGGGTTGTCAGAATCGAGCCCGATCTGCGTCGGCAGGTCGAAGGCGACCGAAAGACCGGTGGTCCCATTTGCCAACAGGTATTTGTAGCGCTTGTTGGACTCCTCGGCATCGCCCATGCCGGCATACTGACGCATGGTCCAGAGGCGGCCGCGATACATGGTGGCCAGTACCCCGCGAGTGTAGGGGTATTCGCCCGGATAGCCGACGTCTGTTTCCTGCTCCCAACCTTCCAGATCTGCCGGGGTATAGAGCGGACGGACGGAGATGTGGGACGAGGTCTGCTGTTCGTCTTTCGAGGCGCCGACAGCGCCCTGAGATTTCTTGTCGGCCTCGGCGGTTTTGGGTTTGTCAGTCACTGCCGATTTTGTCAGCCGCACATCCGAACCGTTTCAACCTTTATGAATCGGAGTGTCCTTGGTGGTTAAAGCTCTTGTTCTTATTTCGGACTCTCCAGAAGGAACTCAACCCAAAGTACGCGAAGGTCAGGCAAAAACAAATAGCGATAGCGACCCGTCCTAGGCCAGTCTTTCCCGCCTCATATTTTTGGTATTCGCGCACCAGGGCAAGGCCGCCGATGCTCGCCAAAACCAGGAAAACAAACCCGGTAACCTCCAGCCAGAGTTGGTGCAGTATCCGTCCAAAAACACCGCCTGTAGCGCGCCCGGCGCGCATGACCGCGCTGAACGTCCGGCTGCGGCTGGCGTGCTGGGCCGCTATCCGTGCGGCAATGCTGATCTTCCGGGCGGTGGAGATGCTCATCACCCTACGATTTTATCAATGTTCCTGAATAATGTTCGCGGTACAATAGCCCACGCGAAATGAACTGCACGCAACCTTGTGACGCGCCGAGCATCCTACATCTTAGCGGGTGTAGATATAAGGGGGACAGGTGGACCAGCATCTGAAGCAGTTAATGAAAGAGCTTGGAGAAGCCATTAATGAGTCCTTGGCGGACTCGGAACAGATTGCAGATGTTGTCTCCCGGATCAAAGAAGGTGGCTACGACATCTTCCTGGTGCTGGAAGCCACCATCGGTGTAAGTAAACAAGGCGAAAAGCCAACCGATAAGACCTCGCTCGTGACCACGCTCAGCAGCAATCCTGAGTTCAAGATCAACGATCAGGATTTAAAGTTTCTTAAATCTTTGCGAATTAAGATTGAAGACGACGCGGCTTGACCGCGGTCGCCACCACCGGCGTCTGCCAAACATTGAGACTCCCGCCAGCTCTTCCGGAATAGCTCCCACTCCTATTCTTGATAACCCTCTCGCCGATGCATAGTGCTGACACTTGGTTGGCTCGTAAATCGGTTTAATAAATCGTGCCACTACTTGACATCCTTGTTGTACCCGAGCAAAATGTCACGCGCTCCCGGGACTCTTCCCTCCCCGGCCGCCTCTGGCTTTAGCAGTCGCAGTTCAAGCCGTATGCTGCACTGCGCGGAACAATTCCTTCAACGCCTCTCGGCGCTGACCTGCAACGGTTCAACAGTAAGGAGGAATCATGGCAGACCAAAGCAATTTCACGATTTACCGTCGGAATGCACGGCTCCGCCCGCCTTCTCTCATCACCATTGGAAGATTGACTCTGTCCGTTCTCGTTCTCACCGCCTTAGTAATCGAAGCGCAGGCAGCCGCGTTCGTTCGAGTCAACCAAGTTGGCTATGCTGCGGGCGCAAACAAGCGCGCCTATCTCATGGCGTCGGCTTCGGAGACTGGGGCCACGTTCGCTGTGAAGAATGCCAGCGGAATTACCGTGTTTTCGGGACCGATTGGACTGAATCTTGGGAGTTGGAGTGCAAGCTTTCCGAACGTGTACGCACTCGACTTCAATTCCGCTGCTACCGCAGGCACATACACAATTTCCGTCAGTGGGCCCATCGCCGCCACGTCACCAAGCTTCAGAATCGACACTGCGACAAACCTGTATTCCACGCCGCTCGCCAACACTCTGTACTTCTATGAAAATGAGCGGGACGGCGCGAACTTTATTCCCACCGCACTCCGGACTGCGGCCGGCCACCTGAACGATGCGAGTGCCAAGGTCTATCTCACGCCTAACATGAACAGTAGCGGCAGATTCTCCGGCGACCTCACCCCCACTGGGGCGGTGATCGATGCCTCCGGAGGATGGTGGGACGCGGGCGACTACCTGAAGTTCGTGCAAACTCACAGTTACACCGTATCTCTGTTGCTGATTGGTGTTCGAGACTTTCCTAACCAGATGGGAGCGGGATCCACCACTTCGAATTTCACCAATGAGGCGAAATTCGGCCTCGATTGGCTGCAGAAAATGTGGGATGACAATAGCAAAACCTTTTACTACCAGGTGGGGATCGGGAACGGGAATGCCAAAACAATCAGTGACCATGATATCTGGCGACTTCCACAGGCCGATGATAACTTCCAGGGATGTCTGTCCCTCTATCGATTCATTTGTCATCGTCCAGTGTTCATCAACACGGCTGGCGGCGCCGGCGCCCTGATCAGCCCCAATCTGGCGGGTCGGCTGGCCGCCGACTTCGCCCAGTGCTACCAGGTTTTCAAAGTCAGCAATCCGCCTTATGCAAACCAGTGCCTGGTTTCGGCGGAGCACGTTTTCGATCTGGCGAACACCGCCCCTGCTAGTTTGCTTACGGTGTCTCCAAACAGCTTCTATCCGGAGACCGAGTGGCGCGATGACCTCGAGCTCGGGGCAACTGAGCTCTATTTCGCGCTTCAACCGGGGAACCCGCCGGCCGGCCTGGCCCATACCGACCCCATGTTCTACCTGACAGCGGCGGCGAAATGGGCGAACGCCTACATTACAGGGCCCAATGACGCGGCTGATTCGCTGAATCTTTACGACGTGAGTGCGCTGGCGCACTTCGAACTGCACCGGGCGCTCGGGCTGGCGGCGAATCCTCCGGGCTTGGCAGTATCGCAGTCTAGTTTGTTAGCCGATCTGAAGAAGCAGTTGGATAAGGCGGTCGCGAAGGCGGGAACGGACGCTTTTGGCTTCGGATTCCCCTGGAACGTTTACGATACCACCTCGCATGGCGCAGGACTGGCTGTCATGGCAAGCGAATACACATTCCTCTCCGGCGCCAATACTTACACCGACTTCGGGAATCGCTGGCTGTCCAATATCCTCGGCACCAACGCCTGGGGTACGTCCTTGATTGTGGGAGACGGAAGCACCTTCCCTGACTGCATGCAGCACCAGGTCGCGAATCTGGTGCCGGTGCCGCCAAACGGGCCGCCGTTCCTTTTCGGCGCAGCAGTAGAGGGCCCCAACTCAATCGCCGCCAAAGGCACGCTCAGCGGCATGGTC
Organism: Acidobacteriota bacterium; assembly: GCA_003225075.1. Taxonomy (GTDB): domain Bacteria; phylum Acidobacteriota; class Terriglobia; order Terriglobales; family Acidobacteriaceae; genus Gp1-AA124. Next base: position 10,817 of record QIAP01000002.1, read on the forward strand.
GCATGTCCTCCGAATGGAGTGGATGTGTTCGCACAATTCAACGGTAGCGGGGCCGTATACAAGGACAACGTCCAATCGTTTTCGACGGTTGAGCCCGCCATCGATCTCACTGCATCATCGCCACTCGCGTTCGCCTGGCAGATCGCGGGCGCTCCATCCGGCACTCCGTAAATATTAAAGGAGGGCGGCAGCCAGTCGCCCTCCTGATTTCCCTGCCGCATCCATGCGGCTCTCCTACTTAGTTCCAGCCGTTTGTGGTGTGCTAGTATCTGCTTGCGTAGCAGCCCTTGCCGCGGAGTTGCGTTGCGCCTGCCAGCAAAGCAGTTTGCCCGGCGCACGATGCCGAATGGAAATGAAAGACACGCTCGGAGTTCTGCTGGCCGGAGGCGCCGGTGAACGACTCTATCCTCTAACCCGTGATCGAGCCAAGCCCGCAGTCACCTTCGGCGGTATCTACCGCATCATCGACATTACCCTTTCCAACTGCATCAACTCTGATCTGCGTCGCGTCTACATTCTTACCCAGTACAAAGCGCTGTCGTTGAACCGGCACATCCGCGAAGGGTGGAATATCGTCGGCCGCGAAGTGGGAGAGTTCATCGAAATCCTGCCTCCGATGAAGCGGGTGAGTGAGAACTGGTACATGGGCACCGCCGATGCCGTCTACCAGAACATCTATTCGATTGGTTCGGAGCAACCCAAACACGTCTTGATTCTTTCCGGCGATCACATCTACAAGATGAACTACGGCCGCATGCTGCGCCAGCATAACGACTCCGGCGCGGACGTGACTCTCGCTACGATCTTGATGGATCCAACCGAGTCATACCGTTTCGGTGTGGTGGAAATCGACCGCGACAGCCGTATCACTGGCTTCCTCGAAAAGCCGCAGCAGACCGATATCCGTTCGCCCTACGATCCCACAAAGATTTCCGGCTCCATGGGAATTTACATCTTCAACACCGACGTCCTCATCCCGGTGCTGCTGAAAGATGCCGAGGATCCCGATTCCAGCCACGACTTCGGCAAAGATATTCTGCCCAAGATGGTGGACGATTACCGCGTCTACTCCTTCAATTTTGTAGATGAGAACAAAAAAGAAGCGCTCTACTGGCGCGACGTGGGAACGCTGGAAGCCTTTTACGATGCCAACATGGATATCGTCTCGGTCTCTCCGGTCTTCAACCTCTACGATTCGGAGTGGCCGATTCGCACTCACCAGCGGCAGTATCCGCCGGCAAAATTCGTCTTCGCCGAAGCCGGACGCACTGGTCAGGCCCTCGATTCCATCGTCTCTTCCGGCTGCATCATCTCTGGTGGTTCGGTCAAGGGGAGCGTGCTCTCGCCCGACGTGCGCGTGAACTCCTACAGCGAAGTCGAGTCGAGCATCCTGTTCACTCACGTCAACGTTGGACGCCACTGCCGCATCCGCAAAGCCATCCTCGATCGCGACGTGCACGTCCCTGAAGGAACCACCATCGGCTATGACGTCGAAGCCGACCGCCAGCGCTACTTCGTCACCGAGACCGGCATCACGGTGGTGACGCGCGACTACTCGCTCTTCGAGAACCCGGTGACCGTGGACTACTTCACCAGCGAGTGAAGACAAAATGGAGAAGTGTTCCACGTGGAACATTGTACGTACAATGTATGTACCAGGATATACATACGAAACTCAGTAAGGTTAATACCCACTTAGAGTTAGTAATAGGGCAGGGCGCCACGACTAAACCGGGAAACGGGCATACAATCGCCGGCGTTCTGGGACAGAAAGGCAATCCCGATGATGTCGCGTAGGCTTTTCCTTGCCTTGACCGGAACTGCTATTCTCGCGCCGCCGGTATCCTGGTCGGCGGATGAGGTGCCTGCCTTGCTCGATCACATCCTTCTCGGCTGCAATGATCTTGATCGCGGGATCGCCTTCGTCGAAGAACGCGCGGGTGTCCGCGCGGCGTTTGGTGGAGTCCATCCCGGGCGCGGCACACGCAATGCTCTTCTCTCACTGGGCGAGCGCCGCTATCTAGAAATCATCGCACCCGACCCCAAACAAGAGCAAAGCTCAATCCCGGCATACGCCGTCCACCAACTTACGATCATTAAAGAGCTGACTGTCCCGCGGCTTGTGGGGTGGGCGGCGCATCCAGGTGAGATCGAAGCCTTCGCCAAGAAGCTGCGCAAATCCGGCATAGCCATCGCAGGACCTTTCCCTGGTTCTCGGGCGCGGCCCGACGGGCGCGTCCTCAACTGGAAAACTCTCAACCTCGCCGACGACCGGCATGGATTGCTTCCATTCTTTATTGAGTGGGGTGCGAATTCAGTCCATCCCTCCGCCGATGCCCCGGCAGGTTGCCATCTCGAGCGTTTTGCAGTAGCGGACCCAGATTCGGGCGAGTTGTCTAAGACCTTCCAACGGCTTGGAATTGATGCGCTGGTTGAGCGCGGCGACAGACCTCAACTGCGCGCGCACATCGTAGGACCAAAAGGGAAGTTTGAAGTGAATTCCTAAGACGCCAGCGCGCTTCCCCTTGCTTTCGCTGGAATCGTAGCACTCAGCAAGGAATCCCAAGAAGGAGACGACCGCGGAAGCGACCCTTCAAAAAGCGGGTGGGGCATCCGCCTGCCAAACGCGGGACACTTTAACTTTCCGGAGTAACGAGATATGGAGTTGTGGATCGGCCTTGCGGGTCTAAAAGCGAATCCCAATTGTACGAACTTCAAAAGGTTTGGGAAGGGGAAAGGCGCGTATGTTCACATTGCCGCATGGGCGGATTCGCGCGACGCTTTTGAACAGCGTGTGAAAAAAGCGGTCGAAGAACTGGATTGTATTCTGTACGAACTCGACGATGTGAGCACGCTGGAGTCGAAGATGAAGACCCCCGATTATCCCGAAGAATTCCTGGACATGCGCAGAGCAGCAATGAATCACCTAGAGGACGCCGTGTTTGGAAACTCCCACATTTGGCAACAGGAAGACTTGATCTAACATGACGTCCGCCCGAACTTTCCTCGCGCGGAATCAGCCCAGGTAACTCGCGACCTGCTTGCCCCGACCAAAGCGGCTGACATCGCCGATGGTGAGCACATACGCCAGCGCCGTGTTCGGACCCACCCCCGGCTGGGTCATCAGCAACTTCGCCTGCGGATTTTCCTCCGCCGCGTGTTGCACGGCGCAGTCGAGCGTGCCGATCTGCTGGTTCAACATCGCCAGCAGCCGCAGCAAGTCTTCTCGTCGGCACGCCGCCCAGGGTTTTAGGGGAAGCTCGCGCAGCAACTTCTGTCCCGCCTGGCTCCACAGCGTGCGCTTCTTCTGCATTCCCTTATTCATGGAAAGGTGTTGCAGTTCGTTTTTCACCCGGCTGCGGATCATCACCAGCTTGTGCCGGTGCAGCACCAGTTGCCGCAAGTCGCGCTGCTCCCGGTCCGGAGTCCACAAGCGCGGAAACCGGCCCTGCTCCACCAGCTTCAGAATGTGCGCCGCGTCCCGCTTGTCCGTCTTCTGCTTGCGCACGTAACTGGCCCGGATCTGCGCCGCATCTCCGATCCAGATCTCATGCCCCATGTCCTCGACCAGCTCCACGAACCACTGACTGTTGCCCGTGGCCTCCATACCGATCAGCAGCGGCGCCGCCAGTTGCTCATAAAACCGCTGGGCCTCGCCGCTAGC
>QIAP01000003.1 GCA_003225075.1 Acidobacteriota bacterium
CGCCCGAGCACCTGCTGCACTTACCACGAATCAAAGAAACTATTCCGGACGCGCTGATCGTCCATATCATTCGTGATGGCCGGGACGTGGCTCTTTCGACCGACAAGCTCGGCTACATCCGCCGCCTACCGTGGGATCGCAAGCCTGGCACTATGGGTGCGGCCCTTTATTGGGAGTGGATGGTGAGAAAAGGGCGACAGGATGGCCGCAAGCTGGGCAACGACTACATGGAAGTACGCTTCGAAGATTTGACTAGTCATCCGCGCGAAGTACTGGCGCGGTTGGGACAATTCGTCGAGCAGGATCTGGATTACGACCGCATTCAGCAAGTGGGCATCGGGTCGGTAAGTACGCCAAATACATCTTTCAAAAATGGATCTCGGCCGAGCGAAGAGTTCAGCCCTGTAGGGCGCTGGAAAACGGGATACACTCCGAATGACCTCGCAATGTTGGAAGGGCTGATTGGAGAGACCCTGGAAGAATTGGGGTACGAACTCGGAGCTAATAAAGACTACAGAACGCAGCGCCCAGCCGAGCTTCAGAGGATGCGAGCAATGTATCGCATGTACTTTGACAGCAAGCTTTATCTCAAGGCCAAGACGCCGCTGGGGCCACTGATGGTGACCCGCGACCTGTCCTGGATTTGAGTTTTTTTTACTTCGCTAACAATTCCTGATAGAAATCCAGTATCGCTTGCAGATTGGTTTCATCGGTTGTTGTGGGCTGTCGTGGCGCTCTCGGCGATCCCAATGTGTGCTCAACCGCTTGTTGAAGTGCAGAAAGATTGTGGCTTGGGATTAGAGTAACGCCGGGAGGGCGCATTGCGTTATCAGTGGCAATCACCGGAGTTCCAAGGTGAAGAGCTTCGCGGATAGACACAGCGTCTCCATCATAAAAAGTCGTGCGCAACATGACATCGCTGTCGGAGATCGCCCGCAGGGTCGCCTGATGTGCAACATCTCCAGGAAGCAGGATGTGCTCTGCCCAGGGCTGGGCTTGAATCTGCTTACGCAAATCGCCCTCCAGACTCCCCGAACCAATCATCACCAGACCAGCACTTGGAAAATTCTCTCGAACCCGGCCCAGGATTTCAATCTGCAAGGGGAGATCGTATTCCGGTTCCAGCAGTCCTACGGAAATCAGCATGGGTCGATGATTGGCAAAGAAGCCTGCGAGCGGCGTCGGCAGGTCCACTCGCGGTTCGTCATCCATGAAAGCGTGAGGATAAATGAGACGCGCGCGTTCTGCTTGAACCCCAAGCTTGCGAAAGAACGCGATGATCTCTGGATTCACGCCGATCAATCCATCGAAGCGGCGAAGCGAAAAACCCGCTAACGAGTTGGTAGTGGCCGATTTTGCTTCAGGCGTTGAAGGGTACCCCCCGGAATGAAAAGTCAGCACGGCTTTACTGTGCGGCATGGAACAGCAGACCAGGCCAAGGCCTAGGAGACGTCGCGTCAGCATGCCTCCGATGTGAAGATGAATGATGTCGTAGCGTAAGGTGAGGAGAAGCTGGAATAGTTGCGCAGCATTGTTCGGATAATAAACCTGCTCAGCGGCTGTCTTCCGATGCCGCGTGATGTTAATGACGGCGCAGGGAATCTGGCGCTTCAGCAGAAAACGGCGAATAGCAACGAGATTGCTTTGCACCCCGCCGTGCGGTGGCGGGTAGGGGCCGAGCTGTAGCACTCTCATTGTGGACGCATGGTCAGTACTGATTGAATCTCGATACCGCAGGGCGCGTGAGTGCGGGCCGATTCAAGCATGCGGAGGCACCCGATCGTGGCTCGCGCGCCGTCCAGAACTGTGATATCCGGAGGCGTGCCGTTCTGAAGTGACGAGAAAAATGCCTGCATCTGCTCACGATAGCCTTTCTCGGCGAACCAGCTTGACCTTTTGCGAACCGTGCCAGCAGAGACAGTAACCTGCTTGAAGTCTTCGGCGCTAGCGCCCATCCCGGGAGTGAATATCTCGACTCGTTCGCCACCTGAAGTGCGGCTGCCGACGGTGCAGTAGGTTAGATTACCTATGGAGCCATCGGCGAAACGGAAGCTGGCGACGAGATTATTTTCGCCGATGGGATCTTTCTTCCCCGTAGGCAGAGAGAAGGCGGAAACAGCAACGGGCTCAGAGTCGAGCAGCCAATACATCAAGTCTACAAAATGGCAAGCTTCTCCAAGGATCGCACCGCCAATCGCGGGATCGGCCATCCAGTAAGCGCCCGAAATGCCGGGGGAATTGACGCAACAACTAATTACCGCTGGCCCACTTCGCCTGCACAGCTGTTTCTTGAGTTCAAGATAGGATGGCGCGTAACGCCGATTAAAACCAACAGTGAGCAGCTTTCCACTCTGCTCAACCTCAGCGTAAATTTCGCGACACTCTTCCTCGGTAAGCGCCATTGGTTTTTCCACAAAGACGTGTTTGCCGGCGCGTAGGGCGGACAGCGCCTGCGGCGCGTGCAGCGGGTTTCGGCTCACAATTACAACTACCTGAACTCCCGGGTCACGCAGAATTTCATCGTAGTCGGAAGCACAGTAGTCGGCACCGAAACGCAGGGCGTAGCTTTTCCCCCGAGGCCCATTCGAGGAATGGATGGCGCGCAAGTGGGCCGTCGAAATCTTTTTAAGGTTTGGTAAGTGAGCCCACTTCGCCAGATTGCCGGCCCCCACGACTGCGATTCCCAGCTTGGTCGTTCCGGTCGCTCCAGCCGTGACCTCAACCTTCCGTTTTGGCTGAAAATCAGCTACTGGATCGGCGGACGTAGCCGCGGGGTAACGAAGCAACACGGCTAGACTGTTTGAGGACGCATCGAGGATGGTTTCGTAAGCTTTGGGTGCATCTTCCAGGGGAAACTCATGGGTCACGAGTGGTTGGATTTGTACGCCCCCTTCCGATACCAGGCGGAGAAATTCCTGCATGTTGCGATTCTCAGTCCAGCGCACATAGGGCAGCGGGTAATCCTGACCCTGCTGTTCATAAAGCGGATCATAACTGCCGGGACCGTAAGCCCGCGCCATTAGCAGTTTGATCTCCTTGCGATACATCTCATACCAGGGAAAGCTCAAATCCACTGCGCCCACGTCGACAATGCGTCCGCGGTCCCGACAAATCTGCACTGCAAGTTGGCAGGGAACAGCGGATTTCGCGGCGGCAGCAATGATGACGCAATCCACACCTTGGCCATCGGTGACAGTGCTGATCTGATCCTGAAACTCCTCGCCGCCAGGCAATGCAACTGCCGCTCCCAACCTGCGCGCAAGGTCCACGCGATCGGACTTGAGGTCGGTGGCGATCACAATGCCACCCTGCAAGCGCACCACCTGCGCAATTAACTGGCCCACCAGCCCCAAGCCAATCACCGCGACCTTCTCTCCAAGAGAGATGTTCGCGATGCGGACTCCATTAAGCGCGATGCTGCCCAGTGTGGCGAAGCAAGCGTGTTCGAAAGGGACATCATCCGGAATTTCGACCACAAGATTCCGCCCAACCAGGATCGTCTCTCCGTGGCCCGTGCCTTCGCCGCCGTAGGCGACACGGTCGCCAACTTCGAGATCGAGTACGGTCTCGTGCTTATCAACGATGATGCCTGCGCCTGAGTATCCAAGGACGGCATACTCGCTGAACTTGGCTTTAACTTCCGCGAACGTACGGATCGGGCCTTGGGCCTTGACCACGTTCCAAATCTTGCTGAGGTGGGAAGGATTTTCGGCAACTGCCCTGATTACTCCCTCCTGGTGGATGCTAGCCGTTTCAGTCCCGCTGCTGATCAGGGAATAGATGGGACGCACGAGCACATGATGCGGGATGATCATGGGATCTGGGACTTCATCGACAATGACTTCCTTCAGACCCTTGCGAACCAGTTGTTTCATGTGCGATCTTTTCTAACAATCAGATGGGAGAAATGCTACAGCATATCAGCGAGCCACGTCAGCAATAGCAGCGTTCAGCGCATCAATGTTGGCACCGATGTCTTTACCATCGGTCCCAGCTTTGCGATATGGACTGGCAGACTGCAGGTGGTAGTCGCCGCCGTTTCCCTCATTGAAATTAACGAATCCGACAGCTTTCCAGTTCTTCGCGAAAAATTGTGAGCAACTTTTCAAAGTTCCGCAATGCGGGGTCTTGGGGTATGGATCGCCAGCGGGCGTCGGTTTTCTGCTGTTCTGTACGATCGCGTTGTTGCTAAAAGCCCAGGTATTATCGAAGCAGCGATCCAAAGCTGCCACTGCACCACCTGGCCCCGCGCAGCCTTTATTGCCGCCACCGATCGGAATGCCCCTGAAACCATAATCGCCGGACCCTACAAGATTGTTCCTAAACACGAAGTTATTGATGACCTGGGGCGGGGTGGCAAGTACATTGGCAATCCCGGAGCCGACCGGAATACCAGTATTGTGTTCGATGGTGATGTCGTGAGGCCAGTTTGAAGACTGATCGGTGCCGATCCCCCAAAGCGTGCCCCCGGTACAGCAGGAGCCGTCGTAAGTGGGTTCGCTGATGTCTTCAAGGACGTTGTCGTGGATGTACACATTGTAGATTGGACCCGAAAGGAAGTTGCAGCTGCCAGTTCCGTTCCCGTTTTCTCCCACACAAGTAGTCGCTTTGGTGGCGGCGATACCGATCGCGTTTACGGTGTGGCGTACAACGTTATAACGAAAAACCAAATCGTGAACGGTACAGCCGGGACAGGCTCCATACTGGTTTTTGGGATATAGCAGGATAGCCGTACCTTTTTGCGCCATCTTCCAATTGTTATCGAAAACATTTCCTTCTATCAGCTCGCGTATAGAGTTTTTTGTCTCGTAACTGTTTTTGACGACGAATAGCGTTCCGAAGAAGCTGGGGTCTTTGTTCCACCAAATCAGCGGCTTAAATACATGATTATGCCGGAACTCAATGTCAGACAAGGTTGTAGTGGCCCGGCCTCCTCCCCACAGAACATTCTCTCCCGCGGCTTCCAGAAAATTGTTTACGATCTTGACCGGTCCGGGTCCGGTGAGCGATCCGACGGCGGCGGAATCTGCTCCGTTTGATGAGGTCTTGGAGTGAATATCGGAAATGAACGAGTCAACGATGGCGATATAAGAACTGTTCTCAAATTGGATGCCCTTGACGTCCTCGCCTGTGACTGTGCCGTGAACCCAACAGCGGTCGAAAATGATGTGGTTTGTGTCCTTAAGCAACACAAGATTCCAGTAACCGCCATTTGGACCAGCGTTCGCGCCTACGTCCGCTATTTCAATTCCGATGAAACGGTAATGATTAGCACCCGCGATGTTTCCGATAATCTTGTTTTGTCCTTTAATCCCACTAATTCGTGCCATCACGTTGCTATTCGAAGTGCAATTGAATGGCGGCCTGCCAGGCAAACTCGGCACTCCGGCGTAGCACGGGGCAATCCGCTTGCCCTCTGGAGGTAAAGCCTGGCTGCTTGTCCGGATTACGATCCAATGAGTATCGTCGCAGGACTTATTGGGTAATTCGACGTATCCGTCATAAGTTTCGCCGGCTTGTAACTCTACCGTGTCTCCGCAATTTGCGCGCGCGAGAGCATCACCAATACTGCCATCGTCCTTCACTCTCCAGGTTTTGCCCGGCGCAGGTGTATCGGCAACAGAGGTCTTTAGATATATGCGAGGTAATTCAGCCGGACCGTCGAAACGGTCCGGCTCGGACGAGGAACGACCAGGGGATTGAGCAAAAGAGATGAATACGAAAATTGGTGGAAGCAAAAGAAAACATAGGAAGTTGCGGATCGGAAGGGCCACATTCATGAGTTGAATCTTGGGAAAATGATACCACGGGCTCTTTGATGTCAAGAAAGCGGGTACCTTGTGCGCCGGGCTAACACGTGAAGGTCGTTAGCCAGAACACGGCGGATATCCATCTATCTGGGTAGACATACCGATCCATATTGTTTAGGCAGAGATAACAGCGCCCCATCCTGTGTCCAACATTAGTACGGACGACAGGGCTTTAGCACAACGAAACGGGCTGCGAAAGTTGCGACCTTGGCCGCTCGGCGGCGCTACCAGTACAGCTTCAAGCCTAACTGCACCTCTCGTGTCGGGGTGGCCAACGAAGTAATTGTGCCGAACGAACCGTCTCCGAGCGCGGTATCAGCAGGTCCGAAATTTGGATGATTAAAGGCGTTGAATGCTTCCAAGCGAAACTCCAAGCGCATTCCTTCCCGTAGGCCTGCTAGAGGGAATTCCTTGAAGAGTGCCATGTTGACAATCTTGCTGCTAGGCTGACGTACTCCGCCATACGTCCGCGGGGCATTGCCCAAGGTGAAATCAGCCGTCGGTATTAAGACTCCAGTAGGATCACCGTTGGGACATGTCTGGCCATTTCCAGTGTCACACGCATTGGCGAAGTAGTCTGAAATCATGCTCAACGTGGAAGAGTGGTTTACTTGTAGTGGCCCGGTCAACGTAGGGCGCTGTCCGTATGTCGGGATCGCGTGCCTTATTGAGCTGTCCTCGACAAGGATTACGGGTCTGCCCGCTTGGAAACGCCAGATGCCGTTCAATTGCCATCCGCCAATAGCCCCATTGAGGATGGAGTTCATGCTTCCGCCAAAGCGCTTCCCTCGGCCGACGGGTAGGGCATACACATAGCTAAACTGCAACACTTGAGGGATGTCAAAGGTGGAGAGCGATCTCTCTGCGCGCAGATTGTGAGGATTTTGCACGCTGAGTGTATTGCCTTGCAAACCGCCACCCAGCCACGAGATGCTGTCGTCTGTTGCGGAAGCACCATCGATGGACTTGGAGACTGCGTAGGTGACCAGGAACTGGAGTCCACTGGAGAACGATTTCTCCACCCGGAATTGTGCGGCGTGGTAGATGGAATTCGCAATGGGCGGCGAGTCACCGTCGAACCCTACAAACTGCGAAAACGGCGTGTGAAACTGATTCCCGGGATCCCGGTAGGGATGGACCGTGGGCTGCGATAGTTCGCTCAGTGGATCGGTGATGTATGGCGCAAGGGGATTGGGAACCTGATCTCGCGCCAAGTTGCGAATGTCATCGGTTGTTATCGCTCCGGAGACACGCGCCTGTTCGAAATCGGTTCCAAGACGGTTTAAGTTACGGAATCCACCCAAGTAGAGGTGCGTGCCCTTCTTCCCTACATAATTCGCCTCGGCCACTATCTTCCAAGGCAACTCCTTCTGTACGCCAAGGCTCCATGCTTGCTCGTAGGGTACGTTGCGGCTAATGCTGGGGATGGGGCCGACCGCGTCGAATCCGACATCGTTCAAAGGCCCTAAATTCTGGGGACAATCCGGTAGTCCGCAGGAGATTCCTGGCGGCAGCTTGGGGCCCGTACCCGGGAAAGGATCACTTAACCTTGCTCCTGGCAATACTCCGGCATTCTGGAAGGTTGGAATCCACGGTGTCTGCTGGTCGAACCCCTGGTAGCCCCAAGGCCCCGTTCCCGCAGCGCCAGAGCGGGGCTGAGAGAAGTAAATGCCATATCCGCCGCGCAGCACTGCATTATGCGGTAATTGGTAAGCAAATCCCAAACGCGGCTGAATCGCCCCGTGGTAAGTGTCGTAGTTGTAACGGTGACTGGGGCTCGCGAATACCTCACCGCCCTTAACCGGTAAGTCCGGCAGGGCGGGGGCGGTCAACGAGTAAGCCAGATTCGGATCCAGCCAGTTCATGCGGTTGAAGCGCTCGGTGCGCGGCAGGGAAATCTCATAGCGAACACCAACGTTGAGCGTCAACTTGGGAGTGGCACGGAGGTTGTCCTGAACGAATCCGCCAAACTGGAAATTCTGTGTGGCCACATCGTTGGGGACCTCGTACAAATTATCGCCACCAGAGTTGAAGCCAATCCCTGTGAGAAAACTGGCCATTCCGTCTCCACCGGTTGACCCGTCCGTCGAGACCTGCGATGTGCCGCTGAAATCGAACGAAAATGCCCCTCCCGGCCAACCTGGTTGAGTAAAGTTGATGCGATGCACGCGCATTTCTCCACCAAACTTTAGCTCGTGTTTCCCACGTACCCAGTTCAGGCTACCTAGGGCAGTGTGGGTTTCCTGACCTTCTTTAATTATGCTGAAGGTCTGGGTCCCAATGTTGCTTCCTCCCGCCGCGAGATACCCGTTGATGCCGATGTTAGGAATCTGTGGATATCTTGAAACCAGCATGTACGATGGCAGGCCCAGATCAGTCCCCGGATTCAGCTTCGGAAAGTCCCCGGTAATGCCGCGTTCGTTGACGTGTCCACGAGTGAATCCGTACGAGAGGTTCATCACAAGGGTCGGGCTGAAGGTTTGCGTGTAATTGAGCGCAAACAGGTGGTCATGTTCCTGGACCGGTCCTCCTGTACATGGGTCAGCTTCATTAGGGAAACAGGTGAAACTGTGAGAATTATCTCTGCGCTCGGCATACTTTGTGCTTAACAGCTTGCTTTCACTGAAGCGATGGTCAATCTTGATGTCGAACTGGTTCTGTGAATCCCTGTTGGTGCCGGACGCAAACCAATCGTTGGTTAGATCAGTCACGCTGCCTATAGGTTTGTTCGGCGCCGGAAACATCTGCATGAGCTTGGCTGCAACCGGATCGATCAGGTTCCCAGCCGTACCCGGATTTGCAACTTGAAAGGGAGTCCCGTTCAGGGCTGGATTGCCGGGGCTTGCGTAGGTCGCTAAATTATTAAAGGGAATCAGCACAGAACGGACCGACCCCAGATCGGGATCGAACGAACCACTGTAAGGATCCCAAAGCTGGAAGGCGGGATCTGAGCACGTCCCATTGCTGTCAAAGCTCGCCCCGCTCAGCGTGCACAGCTCGCCAAAATCGCCTCCTTTTTCTGCATTGGTGGGTACACCAGCGGTGGCCGAGGCAAAGGATCTAGTTCTTGTGCCCTCATAATCAAAGAAGAAGAAGGTCTTGTTCTTCCAAATTGGTCCGCCTACAGTTCCGCCGAAGTCGTTATGCCGCAGGGGGGCTCTTGGCACGCCATTAAAGTTGTTGAACCAATCGTTGGCGTCCAATTTCTCATTGCGGACGAACTCGTATAAGGTTCCATGAAACTGATTGGTACCAGAGCGGGTCACCACATTAACTAGAGTGGCCCCACTGAAGCCGTATTCGGCGCTGAAATTCGATTGCTGCACCTTGAACTCTTCGACGGCATCAACGGACGGAGTGTAGGTAGGCGCGAGAATCCCGCTGTTTTGCTCGAAATTCGTGCTCGACACGCCATCCAGCAAGATATCGGCCGTCGCATTACGGCTGCCGTTTGAGATGAAGTTGTTCGCCATACATCCCTGGCAGTCCGTATCTACTTCCGTAATTCCCGGTGTAAGGTACGCCAAATCCAAGACGTTTCGGCCCACGAGAGGCAGATCATTGATGAATTTCCTATCGATCACCTGACCCGTGACCGCATCCTGAGTCTGCAATTCGACACCGGTTGCCTGCACGTCCACCACTTGCGAGGCAGCGCCAACTTTTAGCGAAAAATCGACCGCCACATTTTGATTCACATCCAGCGTTATCCCCTCCTTGCGCTGGCTTTGGAAGTTGGGAGTCTCCACGGAGATTCTGTATTTTCCCGGCGGAATCGAACGCAACAGATATCTTCCAGAGGCGTCGGTTTTCGCCGTGTAGGAGAAACCCTTTTCTTGGTCGACTAGTGTGATATTCGCACCAGAGATCACGGCGCCCGAAGGGTCTGTTACGGTCCCAGAGACGGAGCCGGTATAGAGTTGGGCCACTGCGCCGGGGACCAACAGAAAGCAGAAGATGAGCGCGGTAAGAATCAACATGGGCAGCATATCGCCCGGGCCGGCAATTCTTCCTATTGTTGGGACAGATTGTGATGGGGCATGGGGGCTCGCAGTTTTGTTCATGTCCTCCTCCAGTGGCTACACGATTCAAGGCAGGGTCGTCTCCCGGGGCTTGTGAGGAAAACCCGGGATCGATAGGCGCCCCCTCAACTATTGAAACGTTTTATTAGCCGGATTCAACGTGGATGTCAAGTCAAATATTTGTCTTCTCATCGTGTGAAAATTCCAAAACTTGTATAACTATTTATTGTGAACGGCAGGGCTATGCTTGATGGGTTCTGAAATCCTGTTGTATTGATTCGACCTGAGGTTTGAGATGCGCTGCACCGTGCCGCTCGGCCAGCGTATCTCTGCATTCACTGCGGCGGGTTGCGGTCCTTCCCCAAGCCCGACGATTACACGCTTGTCGTGGGACGAAAGGTAACTGCTTCCACCAGTGATCCATCGAACCAGCTTTCTGTCAGAGAAGGAAACCGTGATTTTTGCGCCGACGGCATCGCGGTTGCTCTTCGTGCCCTGCAGTTGAAAACCGATCCAGGAGTTACTTTGCCCTACGTTGTTGCGAAGGAGTATTGGTTTTCCGTTCAGACAGGTCAATACGATGTCTATCCCGCCGTCATTGTCGAAGTCCCCGATCGCGAGCCCACGTGCACTGTAACCGGTGTTGAACGCAGGCCCAGCTTGTTCTCGCATATTCTGAAAAATTCCTTTTCCATTATTTCGCAGAAGCAGCGGCGGTTCTTTGTACTTCACATCGCTGCGGGTTGTTTCGACGACCTGATTGATGTGACCATTCGCGATAACCAGGTCTAAATTTCCATCGTTGTCATAATCGATAAAGTGAGCTCCCCAACCTACAAAGGATTTCGAGTATTCAGCCAAGTGTGACGCCACAGTGCGATCGTCGTAACGAAGAGCAGGGGAACCGAAAAAGAGAGAATGGTATTGATCGTTAAAATTCGTGACGACAAAGTCGGGAAACCCATCGCCATTGAGGTCTCCGGCATCCACTCCCATTCCAGCTTTGGCGAGTCCGCCGGCATCATAAGCCACCTCTGCGTCGAGTGCGATATCTTCAAACCTCCCGTTTCCCTTGTTGATGAGAAGCAAATTGGGCGACGCGTCGCGCGCAATGAAAAGATCGGGCAATCTGTCATCGTTGACGTCAATGGCCACTACGCCGAGGGCGCGCCCTACCAATTTGTCAAAACCTGCCTGCCTGCTGACGTCGGTAAATGTCCCATTGCCATTATTGTGGTATAGCGAGAGCGGCATCCCCAAGTACGCTTCCTGCTCACAGTAAGTGGGCACGTCGTTTACTGCGCATTTCTTGGGATTGTCGAATGAAAACTGGACGTAGTTAGTGACGACGAGATCCAGAAGGCCGTCCCGGTCATAATCGAACCACGCAGCACTTGCTGCCCACTTACCTGCATTTTTAACTCCGGCACGATCTGTAACGTTTGTGAAAGTCCCATTACCGTTGTTATGAAAAAGAGCGCTTTCAGGGAATCCGGTTATGAACAGGTCGGGGAATCCGTCGTTATCATAATCAGCGACCGCGACTCCCATTCCGTAAAAACCGATACGGTCGACGCCGGCCTTAGCGGCCACGTCCTCAAACTTCCCGTTCCCAAGATTTCGATAAAGCGCGTTGCGAACCGGAGTTGGGCTTTTGCCACGCGGTGTTTCGCCGCCATTCACAAAGAAGATGTCCTGCAGACCGTCGCCGTCGAAGTCTAAGAACCCCACACCCCCACCCATGGTTTCGATCAGGAAGCGGTCGGGTGATTCTCCGCTGAAGTGATGCCAGGTGATTCCGGCCTGCTCGGTAACATCTGTGAAGATTTCCGCCTGTGATGCGGTCTTGCCCGTTCCGCCATGTGTAAAGAAGGTGAAAGCAACCAGACATACATGGAACGGACGATTAGAAAAGCGCAAAGTCATGACATGCCTAATTTTGAGAGGCGCCGGTTCCTGAAGGAGGCATCGCCGCTTTCGACTCGGATTCTTTCAGTCTTTGGTAGAAATCCATCTCTCGCGCGGCTTCTGCATTTCGCCCCAGCCGACGGTAAATCCGCCCCAGCGCGAAGTGAACCTTCGCACTCTGCGGATCCAACTTTGCAGCATGTCTGAATTCGGCTAGAGCTTCTGTCGTGCGGTTCTTTTTTTGGGCGAGATCTCCGAGTTGATAATGTACTTCGGGCAGGGGAGGAGTGAGCGCTACCGCGGATTTGAGCAACCGTTCGGCGCGTGTCTCCGCGGATAAGTTACCGCTCTCGGCTAGTTTCAATAGCATCAGCGCATATTGGAGCCTAAAGCGGGGATCTTGTGGAAATTTCCTAATCGCTGCCTCAAAACCGGCAACTGCCTCTTTGTCCAGACCTGCATTGGACTGAGCTTCTGCAAGTCCGAGGCTGGCGTCGGGATTGGCAGGGTCAAGACGCAGCGCACGAGTATAGGACACGACGGCGTCGGTGAACTGGCTCATCTTCAGCTCAATCGAACCTCTCATCAGGAACGCCAGCGGAGAATCGGGAAACCTATCGGAGGCCCGTTTCGCCGCGCCGAGGGCCGACGGGAGTGATCCGCTAGCGAGAAGAATTTTTTCCAAATCCAAATAGTTCGACTGCTGCGTTGGGTCGAGGTCTATGGCCTCCTGCATAGCGCGCGCCGCATCTGCCGGTTGATTTTCCTCGTGATAACACCAACCCAGCAGATTGAATGCCTGGCTGCTCTTGTATCCAGAGCTAATCAAACTAAGCAAAGTTCGCTGGCTTTCTGCGAAACGCTTCGCATGATATTGCACGAGTGCCAGCTCGTAACCAACTGTCGCCTGGTCCGTAGATTGTGATGTTATCGCCGTAATCAATTTTTCGGCAGTGTCATAATCCTTCATCTCATCGGCTACCTGGGCTCCCAGAAGGATTCCCCGCGCCCCCGATGGATGAGTCAGCAACTCTTCCAATGATCTCTGGGCGTTTTTCCTCTGGCCCAGGTGGTAGTAAGACCTGGCCAACGCGGCAATTGATTCTGGTCGTTCGCGCACCTGCGCTGGAACCGAACCAAGCATTCTGATCGCCGTGGGGTAGTCCTTCATATTCTCTGAGACCATTCCTAACAAGAGTCGTGATTCCTTATCATTGGGGGCTTGGTTCAGAATGATTTCCAGATTCCGCTTCGCCTCGGGATAGCGGTGCAATTGCCATAGATTCGCCGCGAGGTATCGGCGGGTGGTGACATCTTTAGGGTCGACCCTTAGCGCACGTTCAAAGACGCCTGTCGAGTCTTCCAGCTTCCTTTCCATGGCCAGAATGGTGCCCAAGTTTGACAGGAAGCCAGCATCGTCAGGCACCACTTGGACAGCTATTCGAAGTTCAATTTCAGCCTCCGGAAGATTGCCAGCCTGTGCGAGTCGCAAACCTTTATCAGCATGAATCTCGGCATCCCTACGTTGGTCTGAGCCATGGCCAACATTGCTCACGAAGAGGGGCAACAGCGTGGCGATTAATATCGCCACCTTGCATGAGTTGAAATGCAATCGCATGACCCTGAAATTCCCGACTATTAATTCCGCGCGCTGGCAGTTTGCGTTCTCAACGGCATCGTGGACTGTGACAGGCTGCGTTCGGGGTTTACGAGCAACCACGCCAGCGCGCCAAGTACTGACAAACCTGCCGCGACCAGAAATGGAGCCGTCCAGCCAAAGCGGGCCGCGATTGCGGGGGTGAGAGATGCGGTCAATGCTCCGCCGATCTGGTTTCCCATATTCATGAAGCCGGAGACAGAGCCAGAAGATGCGCCCGCGATATCGGCTGTAACTGACCAGAATGAGCTTTGCGACAGATAGAGCGCTCCTGCACCGCCCGCCAAAACGATGCTCGCCAGCCGTGAGCCATGGACTTGCGAGCCCAAGGCGAGAAATACCGCCGCCATAGTTATCGAGATCATGGAAAGATAGCATCGGCCTACGCGTGGACCACGCGATTTTGTTAAACGATCACTTATGGCGCCGCCTAGTGGACAAGTCGCCGCCATGGCCAGAAAAGGCAGCATCGCGTAGAAAGCACTAGCTTTCAGGTTCAGACCACGTACCTGTGCCAGGTAAATATAAAACCAGCTAAAGAAAATCCAGGCGACATAGCCGTAACAAAAGTAGCTGAACGTGATTGCCAAGACTTCTTTACTCTTGAAGACTCTACTCCAAGGAACGATTATCGTCGGATTCCCGCTTGTTCCATCATCTACACCGGAGCCGGTCGCTCTACGCCTCAAGCCTGACTGAATCGTAGACAACTCTTCGGCGGAGACAAGGGGGTGATCGGCGGGATTGTCCCGCGCCACCAGGAACCAAACCGTTCCAGCAACGAGACCGATTATGGCGCATACCCAAAATGACGCCCGCCAGCCGTAGTGCAGCATGATGTATGTAATCAAGGGCGGGGTGAGCCCGGCGCCAGCTCCAACCCCCGCAAAGATCCAGCCATTTGCGATCCCGCGCTCGTGTGTTGGGATCCACCGCGAAACGAACTGATTGGCCGCCGGATAAATGACAGCTTCCCCCGCGCCGAGAAGAAACCGGATCGACATTAAAAGGAGAAGCGCCGGCCCCACGCCGGAGGGTACAGCTGCGGTCAACGCCGTGAAAATTCCCCACCATACAACTCCCGCCGCCAATACTCGGTGCGGTCCCAATCGATCCGCCATCCGGCCACCCAGTGTTTGGAAGCTTGCGTAACCGGCAAGAAAAGAACTGAAAACCCATCCCAATTGGATGTTGCTCAGATGGTAGGTGCTCGCGATGGAGCTTCCCGCGATGGAAATGTTTACTCGGTCGAGAT
>QIAP01000194.1 GCA_003225075.1 Acidobacteriota bacterium
ACAGGTCTCGATAAATTTCCACGTATTCTTCTGGTCGCCTTAACCACAACGGCTCCTCAACCGGGAGCTCGTGAAGGCACTTCATCTGCAAGCCCTGCGGCGAAAACCTCATCCAATGTCCCGCAGGCAATCGGCGAAGAGAACGGTAGACCGTGTGCTCGGGTCGCGGGCAGTCGGAGACCAAAAGGAAGTCACCGATATATTCACGATCAAGGTCTGGTGTAAAGCCTGGCGCATAGCGTAGCGCTTCCAACGTGTTGCTGAACGCAAAACTCCCCTGTTTGGCGCAATAGTAGAAGGGTCTGACGCCCATGACATCTCGAAAACAGTTCAATTCCCGCCGACCGGGTTCCCAAAGCACAAAACTGAAATCGCCGAACATTTCCTCAAAAAAGACGCGCCGAACCCCAGCGACCCTCCAAACCTGCCAGGCTCGGAGGGCGATTTCCTCATCCGTAGCCAAGGTGCCGCACCGCTGTCCCTGCTGCATCAGGCTCTCGATCAATTCGGTGCGGCGGTCGAGCCGGACATCGCCCAGAAACCACGTTTCGCCGTCAACCGTGCACGGTTGGGAAGTTTCTTGTGGTGCGGGGCCTGTCGTCAACAGCGAGAAGGCGAACGACGCTCCCGGCTGATGAGTTTGCTGAAGCGCATCCGGTCCGCGAAACGCGATCGCGCGGGCCATTCTTTCCAACGCGATGCGATCCGCTTCGCCGGCTTCCGCAGTGGGCTCCATTCGAATGACCCCCGCGAAGCCACTCACGTCGCGTCTCCCGAAAATTCCTTTGAAAAGGCCGCATAGTGGAGATGCGGCGATTCCGGCTCGCCGATTGCCACACCATCGCGTTCAACCCAGGCGTGCGCTCGAAATTCTTCCGCGTCCTTCCGAACGCCAATGCGGAGTTGTGTCGAAATTCCCTGTCGGCCAAGTAACCACCAAATCGAAAGGGAACGTTCCAGACAAGTGGAAGAAATCGGCGAATAGCGCGCCGCAGCCAACACCATCCGTGACGTCAGCGCCACGCGTGATTCAATTGCTTCGGCTTGGGCAACGTTCGGGTCCGAATGGAGAAAGCGTTGAAGGAGTTGCTGCGTCTGCCCGAAGCCGCGCAACTTTATAGACAACGTAATCAAAGGCAGCAACAACACAGCCCGCATAAACAGTGCTTTCGCGAGTCGCGGAAGCGCGTTAAACCGGCGAAGCCGTGCCCACATCGGCGGGTTGTATCGCAATCAGGCCATTTTCGGCCAGGTGGTTCAGCAGGTCAGTTAAATTGGATCGCAGAGTATCCGGAGCAACATCGTATTCCTCAAGTAGCTCAAAAAAAGCAGCATCAATCGTGGGCGCGGAAGTCACAGCTTGCCACATGCGCGCGCCGACCGCGTCGAGGCCAAAGTAACGTTCCGTCTCCAAGTGCAGCAGCACAGCCTCCTGGTCCAGAAATCGAATCAACACATTGGACGGCACTGTTACGCGATCGGCAAAAGAGATCATACGCCTCTCGTATCCTTTCCTGCGATGGGCGGGTTCGCGCGTGGAATTGCGTTCAGGACAATCCGCAGCTTCTACAGGGCCGTTTCATTGTAACTTTTCTCGGTTAGGATTGACTACGAATTCGCTGAGTCCACTCGGCGAACGGTTAGTTGTACAAAGCCGCAAGAAACGCAATAAAAGCGCGATGCCTGAATCCGCCTCGGTTGCAGCGATTGCGCTAAAGGGAATCGAAAAGTATTACCGCCCGTTCGCAGCGGACTGCGTGCCCTCGTCCAGCCCTTCGGGCCCGCCACACGGCCAGCGCTAAAAAGCATCTCGTTCGAAGTGCCGCAGGGCGGCCACCCTCAGGGTCGAAAATCAGTCCGCTGGTAGTGGACTGAGGCGTTGAGGATTCGGTGATTCGATCCGGTAGCCAAGGCTTCGGAGCTGGCGAATCATTCTCGCAGTGCGTGCTTGTTTTGATTGTTTGGTGACCGCTGGTCCCCGTTCTTCGTCTCGAACATGCTCGGCGTACCAATAAAAAGGCCGGCGCCCAAAACGCGCCGGCCTCTCTTACTTCCACTCCCTCGACTTTAAGTCTTCTTTTTCTTGGTCGTGACGCTGGTAGCGATGCCCGGCGAAATCTGGTTGAGCATGTCCAATCCCTGCTTCGCCTGCTGGCCCCACGGTCCGTTGGGATCAAGCTCGATAGCGTGCTGGTAAGCTTCGACGGTTCCCGGCTGCACGTCGGGGACATCCTTGTCGCCAACTTTCTTGAATCCCATGCTGCCCACCAGCACAGTGCCCAACAGATACCAGGATTGAGGATTCTTGGGATCGAGCTCGGTCGACTTCTTCAGCGGCTCGACAGCCTCTTTGTACTTGTTGGCGTTGTACATCGTGATTCCGAAATTGCGCCACGCCTGTGCTGCTTGCGCCGGGTCGAGTTCCGCCGCCTTTTGATAAGCAGCGGACGCCTCATCGATTTTTCCCGCGCGGCCATAAATCCCGCCCAGGTTGTTGTAATAGGCGAATGAAGGCTTGAGTTCAATGGCGCGTTTGTACGCCGCAACCGCGTCATCCGAACGGCCAGCGAGATCATAAGCGTCTCCAAGACGCGCCATAATCAGTTGCAGATTGGCATCTTTTTCGTTCGAAGCAGCTTTTGCGGCTTCGAATTCCGTTACCGCCTTGTTATTGAGGTCCGTCACGTTCTGTTTCAGGGAGTCCCGCTGATCGGCGGGCGCCTTCATCATTTCCGCCTTCGCTGTCCTCGCTTGCTCCAGCGTGGCAACTCCCGCTTCAAAATGCTGCTTCATTCCCTGAAACTTTTCTTTTTCTTGCTCCTGCTTTTGCTTGGCTTCCTCGAATTCCTTGCCTTGCTTCCCCACGATATCCTTGAAGTTCAGATCCACGGGGACGGTCTGACCGTCCCCTACCTTTACCTGCCCGCCAACATAAGGTTCTTTTTGACCGGGTAGCGTCAGGCTAATTGTGTAAGCCCCTGAACGAAGATTGTTGAACGAGTATTTCCCGTTTCTGTCCGTCTTCGTTTCCTGCTTTTGTCCCTGATCGCTCACGATCTGAATCGGAATATCGGCCCAGGGCTTCGCAGCGACATCGAGTATTTGTCCAGCGATTGCGGCACCTTGCGCCGCGGCGCGAGGCGTAAGCCCCGCAAACAGCGCGGCGAACGCCAGAATGGCGAGCGCCCACGAAAATGCGAATCTCTTCATGCTAATTTCTCCTTTGCTTGCCTGGCAGCAATCGGATGCTTGACCCGTCGAGCTTTCACGCTTCTCGCACGGCCGAAAGGAAAACTTCTACCCGAAGCTTTCCCGGAAGCGTGTGCCCTATTATCGCTTATCCCGGGTCAATTCCAAGTGGTAGACCGGATTCCGGGCTGCGCCGGAGCCGCTTGTCGATCACGGCGATAGGGAATCGGATCAGGAACTCCGGCTTCCGAAAATGCCCGCAGGCGCAGCAGGCAGCTGTCGCACACGCCGCAAGCTTCCTCGTCATTCTGATAGCACGACCAAGTTAGATGCAGTGGAGCACCAAGCTCGATGCCCTTGCGGATAATCTCGTTCTTCTTCAATTCGATAACCGGGGTCACGATCTCGATCTGCGTCTCCGGACGTGTCCCGACCCGGACCAATTCCTGAAAAACTCGGTAATATTCCGGACGGCAATCCGGGTACCCGGAACTGTCCTCTGCGACCGCGCCAATATAAATCGCGCTGGCGCCGATCGCTTCCGCCCAGCTTACTCCCACGGATAGAAAATGCGCATTGCGGAACGGTACGTAGGTTACAGGAATCGCGCTTCCGTGCCCGTCTGAGCCGAGCCCGTTTTCTGGAACTGCGATGCTCGCATCCGTTAATGCAGATCCGCCGATCGCGCGGAAATGATCAAGCTGCACCATCAATCGTTGCTCGATGCCGTAAAAATCAGCAATCTCGCAAAACGCACGCGCCTCGCGCGACTCCGTACGCTGGCCGTAGCTGGCGTGAAGCAGCGCAACATTGTGAGCGCCATGCTGTTTGCACGCTGTAGCCGCGCAAACGCACGAATCCATTCCGCCACTCAGCAGCACCACCGCTTTTCGCCCGTCGGCCATGGCTAAACTCCTAGCTCAAACTCCTTGTGTAGCGGGATGCCAGATGAATTTGTGCAGTTGCAGTCCCAACCGGACCGGCAATCCGTCCGCGAGAATCCATTCCACGAGCGTGCATGCTTCGAGGGCCTGCCACTTGCCGTTAGGATCGGGAAAAACCGGAGAAAATAGCACCTGCCGCACACGGCCCGCAAGCGAATGTTCGCGCGTGAAGTCGCGCGCAAATTCATAATCCCGCCGCGTCGATAACACAAA
>QIAP01000004.1:0-30819 GCA_003225075.1 Acidobacteriota bacterium
GCCCGCGCCGCCGTTCATAGCGTCCCGCCCCGGAAAACCGGTCGCGCTCCCGCTCCGACTGCAGCTCGAAAAACCGCTGCCACGCCTGCCGAGTCTGCCCACACAGATCGCCCCACAAACTCTCTTTCATCTCCGCCAGAAAATGTTGGAAATGCTCCGTGATCGGGATTATCTTCGCCATTGGATGTAGGTCTCCTTTTCGGAAAGGCTTTAGCTTGCGAGGCCAAAGCCAACTTACACCCTCTTGCTTTACACAATCAAAGTTACGTCACCCTCAATCGGGTGAGCTGCCGGCAATTCAGATTGGCAATCGCTGGAAATTTCGAGCTTCGTGGCTTGATAGATGGCTTAACTCTCAAGTACCCTCGCTGGGTCACCCGTGCTCGTCTCAGGCCACGGAGGTGCAATGAGACGAACGCGATTTCAATACGGAAGTATTATCCGTGAGAGTCGGAAGCGGACCCCTAATGTCTGGGTTTATCGCTTCTACGATCACACAGGAGCGCACAAAAAAGTGCTGATCGGAACGGTTGACAAGTACCCAACCAAGGCAGCAGCAAATAAAGCCGCCGAGCGATTCCGTGCTATAGCCAACCCAGACGATCCGCGAGTGTCACGACTAGCCACGGTGATTGAACATTACATCCGCGAGGAGCTACCCGAAAGGGCGAGTACGCGGACATTTTATTTGCCGTGGCTCAACAACTACATTCAACCGAAGTGGGGGACCTACGAGATGCAACGCATTCAGCCGTTCGCGGTTGAGCAATGGCTCAAGCAACTCGAGCTGGCACCCAAGAGCAAAGCTCACATAAGAAGCCTGATGCGAATACTTTTCAGTTCGGCGATGCGTTACGGCTTCATCCTTGTGACGCAAAATCCGATGAGACTTGTCCGAATCCCCGGATGCACTAAGCGCCGACAAGAGCCGCGGGTGCTGACGGCGGATGATTGCCAGAAGCTTCTGGTCCATCTCGATGACCCGTGGCGCACTATGGTATTGGTCGCGATGTGCCTCGGGCTGCGGGTGAGCGAAATCCTCGGCTTACAATGGCGTGATTTCGATTTCGCCCGCAACATGGTGTTGGTACAGCGTGGCTGGGTTGTGGGCCAGATCGGTGACGTAAAGACGCGGTACTGCAGAAAGCAGATTCCGCTTGATGCATCACTGGTTACTTCGCTGCTTTCGTATCGGGGCAAGTATGAGTGTTGTGAATGGATGTTCGCAAACCCGGGCACCAACCGGCCCTGGTGGGCGCACCATATCCAGCAGGAACGAATTGCGCCGGCGGGGGTCAGGGCGAACCTGGGGCGTATCGGATGGCACACGTTTCGGCACACCTACTCGTCCATGTTGCGACACTTGGGCGTGGATGTGAAGGTGCAGCAGGAACTACTGCGGCACGCTGACATCCGGACCACAATGAACATTTACACCCAGGCGATGCCAACCGCCTTGCGTGAGGCCAATGCCAAAGTTGCGAGGATGATAGTGCAATGACCATAAGCCTCCAATCGCAAATGTAGCCTAATGTACCTTGGCGTGGAGGCCATCTCTATGCAATCTAACGGGATGGTTGGGGTGGGAGATGGGAATCGAACCCACAACGTCCGGAGCCACAGTCCGGTGCTCTGCCAGTTGAGCTACTCCCACCGTAGTCTTGTGATTATAACAAGTCGTGTCGAAGACTGCGGAGGTTGGAGCGCGGCTGACAGCGGAGAAATTCTGCAACTTTAAACGGGTAACGACTCAACTTCGTCCAACACCCACATACTGGAACCCCATGGCGCGCAGACGGACTGAGTCCAACAGATTTTTCGTATCAACGATGACCGGTCGTTTCAGAAGGTGTTTGATTTTATCGAAGTCTAGTGCCCGAAATTCAGGCCAGGCAGTACCGACCACAAGGGCATCCATTCCTTCAGCTGCGGCGTACGACGAGTCGCAATAGTGAACCGTCCCATTCAGTTCCAAGCGTGCGTCCGGAATGGCGACCGGGTCATAGGCGCGCACCTTCGCACCCTTTGACAGCAAACTTTGTACCAGCCGGATCGAGGATGATCCCGCGATCGAGTTGGTGTTCGGCTTGAATGACAGCCCTAAAATGCCGACACCTTTGTTCTGAACGGAGTTAACCACGCCGGAAATTTTATCGGCGAGCCGATCGGCGAGCAATTGATTCACTTCGCGCGCAGCACTCAGAATCTTAAGCGAGACGCCTTTTCCCTGGGCTAATTGAGCCAACGAGTCCATATCGGACTCGGCAAAGATCCCTCCCATGCCGGCGCCCGGCTGCAGACAGCGAGGCGCAATCTTCTTGTCCAGACCAAGGGCCAGGGCAAGATTTACCGCGTCCGCGTTTACCTTCTCGCACAGGTTAGCGACTTCATTGATGAAAGAAATCTTGGTGGCTACGAACGCTGTGGCGGCTTCCCGTACCAACTCCGCCGTCTCATGGTTGGTGACGATGACCGGGACCCCGCGCATCACTAGTGGGTGGAAAATCTGCTTCAACGCCAGTACGGCGTCATTTGATGCCGTCCCCAGAACAATGCGATCGGGCCAGTTGAAGTCTTCGACGGCGCAACCGTCGGTGAAAAACATCGGTTGCGAAACGATGGTAGCCCGCAGATTTTCTTTCTGAAGACTCTTCTCAATTGCGGAAGCCGTACCGACACTCACTGGAGTCACAATGGATAACACCGGCGGCTTGGGCGCCAAACGCGCGATCCGCAACACCAGATCTTGCAAGCTTCCTGACGAGTCCTCTGCTAGAAAAATGACACGCATCCTGCGGGCAAATGATTCGACGTCTGTCGAGTACACCAGACGACCGGCACGCACGTTGCGGCGAATCACTTCTTTCAGATTTTTTTCGAAGAACGGAATGTTGCCCTGGGCCATTTCGACCATTCGGGCACTATTAGCGTGACAACAGGAAACGGGGGTTCCAAAGTCCGCAAGGCAGGCCGAGACCACCGTACCGAGATATCCGGATCCGTAAACCCCGATCTGCATGAATTCTCCGGGCCACCGCACACCCATTTTGGGAATGCGTTTCGCGCCAGTGGGCGCAGGCCGTTCTTCCTTATGTAACGCTGTGGCAGAGCCTTGGCAATGCACGAGAGGCACATGTACTTTGGGCCAATGTCGAACGATTACTTCGCCATCCCGAATTGGATCATGTGGTTACCAAAAAGAGAAAGACAGGGAAAGCAGTTAGCGGGTGTTTGGAGAAACCAAAGTGCGACCTAAGGGAACTGGCGCCAGGTCGACCCAGCAATTCTCTTGCGCTTCGCGGACAAAAGTAAGTTCCTCCACTCGGATGCGCCGAGTACCCGGGTAATCTGCCCAGCGATCTCGGGCAACGGCCAACGCCCGCTGCGCCTGCTCTTCCGCGGCCATCTTTACGATCGTGAGATGAGGCATGTAGGGCCACTCCTCGTGCGAGGAAAGCATTTTTGTGTTCAGGCGATCGTGCAATTCTCGCATCCGGTAGGCCGCGCGCTCCACGCGAATGAAGATGGTGGGGGTAATCGGGGTGAAAGTTTCCACATCGCCCAGGGTGATCTCGAAGGGCTCTACCTTGCTGCAGTGAACTTCCAGGATTTCCAAAGCTGAGCTCTCACTGGCTTGCAGATGCCGGGGCGGCAGGATGGTAACGTGAGCTGCAAGATGGGGTAGTGCGGGGTGCAATTCCCGGCGCAGATTCTCGACAAACTCTCCTACCGGATTCCTCACGTAAGCCACTAAGGCGTAGCGCGGGTTCTGCATGGTCGTATGCTGTGATTATACTCCGGCTCAGCGGGTTAATCGCGGCGGCAGCAGTGCACATGCAGGAAACTGCTCAGTTATAATCGAGTGAGATCCTCATCACAGTCGGGGCGTAGCGCAGCCTGGTAGCGCACCTGCCTTGGGCGCAGGGGGTCGGAGGTTCAAATCCTCTCGCCCCGACCATTCTTTTCAAGTGCTTCACTCTCGGCACGTGGTTGCGGACGGGGTGTCCACATCAACGTCCACACGGCCGCGCAATATGGGTTCAAAAAAGGCATTTGTTCGTATCCAGCAACTGCAGAAAGACAGTCAGTAAGGTTTCAGTATCCGGCACAAAACAAGCGCACGAACGAGCAAGCGGATCTCAGTTGCGGCTTTCGTTCCCATTGTTGCTGGAAGAGCGTACCAGTAGCCACCGCGTCTAACGCATCTTCTTCCGGCTTCCAGTTCTGAATTATTTGGACCGTGCCACCACTAACAGTGCGATGCGGTGCTGTTCCGCTAACCTGAATGCCGTGCAGGGCAGAGAATTCATCCTGTCCAGTTTCTGGCGCCTCGTCTGTCAATTTGCCCGGCACGGATGTTTCGCACTCTTATCGGTGCCGGATTCTCCTGACGGCAGCCATTGTATTCCTGGCGTGGAGTCTTGGCCTGCATTAAGGGGTGGGGCGGGCATGAAATTGCCTCCCCGCGAGACCCCCGAATACGGAGAACCAAGTTTTTCCTTCTTGAATTTTTTTTGTTTCAATCATTCTGCTGTTGTCTAGTGTCACCAGGAAATCCTTACGTGAGAAGGCGAACACACCGAAAACTGGCCGGAACCGCAGGTTCGAAGTCCAAAAGTGGCACGTCTAAGGTTCAGCGCAGCGACCGAGAGAATCACGCGACAGCAGAGGACGTTCAGCAACCAGTGCCATTGGACAACTTACCGATCCGCGAGCCCGAAAAAGAGAAGTCACTTCTTGAAAAAAAGGGGCACCCTTGAACATTTAGGCGCATCCCTTCGCCTGCCTGAACGACCTTGGGGCGGCGTTGCACAGCCTCGGAGCCCATCAGAAGAACCTCCTTATTCGTTCGATTCCTTTTGGATGCCCAAAGACCGATGCATGAATCGAAGACTTGGGTTGGATCATCGAAGGTCAGGAATGGGAGTCTTTCCGATGGAATATGAGTTTGAGTTGAAGAAGCTCGAAAAGGAAGTTTCAACGTGGCCGCATGTATCAGTTCACTCGCACCGTTTCGGGGGCCGTGAATTCCTCTTCGACAAGGCAGAAGTCGGGCACATGCATACTGGGGGGATCGTTGACATCCCTTTCCCACGCTCACTTCGTGACGCGCTCTTGGCAAACGGTCTTGCTCAGGAGCATCACTGGGTTCCAAACTCAGGTTGGATCACATTCCAGATGCGCAGTGACGAAAACCTCAGCCGTGCCCTCTGGCTCATGCGGCTGTCATACCTCCGCTACGCGCCGAAGACCGCAACTGATCCACGAAAAGTGTTTGATCAGGAAAGTGAAGAACTGCACTTGAGTCCTCAGTTCAAGTCGTTGCTCGAACCGTTTGTACCTAAAACTGTAAACCACGTTGGTGCTGACCCGCTATCGGTCTAGGGCTCGATGACTCCGACCTATACTTTGAAAGCGTTCCTAATGTCTTGTCCAAGGAGATGTGCGAAATGGAAAACATGAAAGCAGTGCGAGTGCACAATTACGGCGGGCCGGAAGTGCTTCGGTTCGAAGATGCTCCGCGCCCGACGCCCGGTTCCGGTGAGTTACTCATAAGAGTCCATGCTGCTTCAGTGAATCCCATCGACTGGAAAGTCCGAGCAGGCTACATGAAGGATTACATTCCCCTTCCGCTGCCCTTCATCCTCGGCTGGGACGTTTCCGGTGTTGTCGAAGCTGTGGGTTCCGGTGTCACGAAATTTAAGAATGGCGATGAAGTCTATGCCCGCCCGGATGTCACCGCTCACGGTTACGGTGCTTACGCGGAATACGTGGTGGCGAAGGAGACAGAAACGGCGCTCAAACCAAAATCGATTGACCACGTGCATGCCGCCGCCATTCCTGTCGGGGCGGTAACGGCGTGGCGGGCGCTGTTCGACGCTGCCGGGCTGAGGGAAGGCCAGAAAGTATTGATTCATGGCGCAGCCGGAGGCGTGGGCAGCTTCGCCGTGCAACTGGCGAAGTGGAAGGGAGCGCACGTGATCGGGACAGCCTCCACGCGGAATCAGACGTTCCTCCGGGAATTGGGAGTGGACGAACCGATCAATTACGAGAAGATGCGATTCGAGGATGTGGTGCATGACGTGGACGTTGTGTTCGATCCCATCGGCGGCGATACGCAGAAGCGGTCGTGGAAGACTCTAAAGAAAGGCGGGATTCTCGTTTCGATTGTTGGCCCACCCTCGGAAGATGAGGCAGCTAAACACGGTGTGCGGTCGGCCTTCTTATCTGCTCAGGGAGGTTCATCGCTACTGGCTGAACTTGCAACGCTCGTCGATGCGGGGAAAGTTAAGCCGATAGTCGAAACTGTGCTGCCACTATCCGAAGCCCGGCACGCTCACGAACTCAATGAAACGGGGCACGCTAGGGGCAAGATCGTCCTGAAGGTTGCCTAATTTCGATACAAAATGATGCGCCAGATTGCTGAATTCGCCGCTGCGCTGGCGTGCGGATTGTTCGCGGGAGCCGCCGTATACGTCAGCCTTGTTGAACACCCGGCTAGAATGCAGTGCGGAGTAGAGATAGCCACGGCTGAATTTTCCCCGAGCTACCAGAGGGGAACCATCATGCAGGTGACGTTGGCAGCCCTGTGCCTGCTATCTTCCATTGCCGCATGGCTTGCTGGGGCAACATTCTGGTGGGTCGTTGCCGGAGTGTTGCAGGTCTCGGTCATCCCCTTCACACTGCTTGTCATCCTGCCGACCAACAAGCAATTGCTGAGCCCGACACTGGACAAGCGGTCAGCCCAAACGGAACAGCTACTCGCCCGATGGGGCAGATTGCATGCCGCGAGGGGCGCACTTAGTGGATTGGCGCTGCTCTTGTTTCTGTACCTGTTGACTTTTGCGAAGTCTCAATGAGGTTGTGATGCTTACGGACGCTACACCGCGCAAGGCGAACCGTGCCGCATTCCTCGAAAGCGACCGGATCAGGACACTAGACCTGCCGCAGGATGGATGCCTGCTGCCGATTGCAAAAGGCATAGAGTCCGCGATGAAGAATGGGACGAGCGCCGATGTCCGCCGTGCCTGCGCAGAATTTCTGGATGCCGCATCGGGGTTCTACAAAGTCCCTGCTTGTGGCATCCGCGTGCTTGCAGCAAGGCCGCTCCGAGTCCGCGAGAGTTGGAGCACCGAGCTTTTCGGGGACTACACCCACGAAACCATGATGATCCGGGTATGGATGCGGACGGCAGTGCGCAAGGAAGTCACGTCGTTCGGTACATTCCTGAGCACGCTCTGCCACGAATTCTGCCATCATCTCGATTTTCAGAAGTTCGGGTTCCGCGACTCATGGCACACTCGGGGATTCTATGAGCGGGCTGCCGAGTTATACCACTATGCGCGAGGAACGCCGCCGAAAAAGCTCTTCTGGGTGCCCGTGGCAGGAGGCCGCTGGCGAATCGACTGGCAACGGACGAACCGCGCAGTCGCGGTCTTTGGAGATGCTACTCTGGATTGACCTCCCCGCCTTTCTGGTAGATATTGTGACGGATGGACGCTGAACAGACCATTGCCGAAATCGAGACCCTAGAGCGCATCTTCGCCGTGCCGGACACCAGACCTCTGAGCGCTAGCGACCTGTCGGCTGTGAATCGAAGGCACGACGACATGCACGCGCAGAGCTCGTGGTTTCGGCTTTGGCAGCGGTATGGGGTTTGCTGCCGCTCGTGAGAGCGTTACTGCACATACCATTCTGAGTGATGGCGACCAGGATGATGATGCTAGAATCCCGTTGTGCGAAAGATCTTGCGACTCCTCATCTGTTTCTTATCCGTTGTCGCGCAAGTGGCATTTTCGGGGGAGAACAAACAAAAAAGAATTGGAACCACTTCCCATCCGCTACGTGCGTGATCTGACCTACTTCGCTCACCTAATTCCCGCCAGCGTGACAGTCTCCAGGGTGACAACGTCCGTGCAGAATGGCCAAAATGTTAAGTGTTACCTGGCGGAAAGAGGAGGCTTTGCCTCAGAATTCTCTGGGTATGGGGCCTGTTTCGAAGCGGTCACTGGAATGCTCGTGAGCACGGAGTGGAGCTTCAACACAGAACGCCACAGGTTTGAGTATTCAGACTTTGTCCACGAGGACAAGAAGTTTTTCCCGGGTACAATGCGGGGTCCACAACGGCAATTTGTTAGCAGAAGTCAAAGTGGACTCCATCGGCCATGCTCCCCTGGACGCCAAATTGTTCGACCCTCCGCCGAATGCTTCAAAACAGGAGGCATGCAAAAGGTTTGCACGCGCTGAAGCAGAGTACACCAATGAATATTTTCGAATCCGCTCTGATTACAACTCCGGTTCCGTCGTCATCGCAGGTGCGCTGGATGATCGTGGGAAAATTGGACAAACTGAAATTCAGCAATCTGCCGATCGGAAAATGGATGAAGCCGCGTTGAAAGCGCTGAAAGAAGTACACATCCACCCAGCGAAGTGTGACGGACGTGCTATTCCTTCGTTTTTTCGCCTGCAGATTTGGTTCTCTCCCTCTATGCACCCCGATTCGTTCCAGTCTTTTCGCTAGCTGTCGGACAGGCAAATACAGGAATGGCCGAAGGCAGGAGCCGTAACCTGTGTAGCCAATCGGGGTGATGCAATTCTAATGCGACCGCTTCTGCTGCACAGGTCGTCTGTTGCGAAGGCTCCGAACGGTCGTCGGGTAGTTCACCTTGAGTTTACGGCAGACGAACTACCTGCTGGGATAGAGTGGCGGGATCGAGTGTAAGGGAGAGTCATAAGATGCCAACTCAGAAAGACACCTCCAAAGACCGCCTCGCCCGCTACCGCCAAATCAAGATCAGCGTAATCGGCCGGAATTCCGGGCGTTCTCGATCTCGGCGGTTTGTCGTTTCACCCACTCGGCGAGCAGCGGTTTGGGGTGTAAGATCGCTGCCGTTTTGAATCAAAGAGGAGATTCCGATGTACCATGTACCGAATTGACGGTTTGTTTCACGTAGGAGGTCACTCTGATGTTACTTCGCACTTTCGCCGTCGCCTTAGTCGCTATGTGCCCGTTCCTTGCCTCTCAAACCGCTCCTCAACTTGCGCAACCCGCTCCTCAAGTCGGGCAACCCGCTCCTGACTTCACTCTTGACGACTCTGCTGGCTCCCCTGTCAAATTATCCGCTTACAAAGGGAAAGTAGTTCTGCTCGACTTTTGGGCTACTTGGTGCACTGGCTGCAAAGTTGAGATTCCTTGGTATGTAGAGTTCCAAAATAAATACCGGAATGACGGACTGGCGGCTATCGGCGTTTCCATGGATGACGACGGCTGGAAATCGGTGAAGCCATTCCTCGAAGAGCACAAGCTGAATTATCCTGTCGTGATTGCCAACCAAGACCTAGCCACCCGATACGGTGGACTCCCTTCTCTTCCTATGACCTTGCTCATTGACCGCGACGGGAAGATTGCCGAGTCGCACGCAGGCATGGTGGACAAAGGCGCTTTTGAGAATAAGATCAAGACGCTCCTTCGCCAAAGCCCTGCTAGGTAAGGTCGAGGCTGGCGAGCGTCGTCCATGATCCTCGGATTAGTTTTCGCCTTGATCGTCGCGGCTTGTCAGCAGCAGGGCAGTTCCACTGAGTCGCAGGCAACCATGCAGCAGCGTGCCCGCGACGAGTACGAACATCACAAGCAAGCTGCTATTCGCATCAACGAACTGGCTGGGCGAATTCAATCGGAAGCCGACGCAGGCGCGAGCACCCGCGTCAGCGGATCAGTTTTCTAGTGGGGCCCCCAACGTACCTGTCTCCTACCTGCTCCGACGAGGTCATTGCCTGCGACAAGGTTCCTGAAGACTGGGTGCAGAGGCTAAGATTGGCTGTCGCATAGGGCCTATGGGACGAAGCAGCCGGTCGTATGACTTCTGGCGGGATCGTCAGCGGTTGTGGAGGTTCAATGTCGCACTACGAAGACCTTTCCGCGCCTTGAGTTCCGCCGGGCGATCAGGAGAAACCCACCGTCCAAACTCAGGTGGCAGACAATAAAAGGAGACGATTGCATGAAACCCAAATCTTTGACCAAGAGAGATCCAGCTATCACCACTCATGAGGAAAAAGCGCACGCTCGCGCTTACGGGCTATATGAGCTGGGCGGCAGAATAGATGGCCACGCAGGAGAAGACTGGCTTCAAGCAGAAGCCGAAATGGCAGGACGCAGCCTGGAACGCAGACGAAGTCGTGGCATAGCTTCAACTTGGAGTGACTCGAAACATATATCCTTTAGTTGCACCGCTCCAATCGCCCGAAGATGAGCGACCTGCGTGACAGGTCCGCTAGCGTGGCAATCACATCAAAACGTTGTGCCCACGTGGAACAAGGTGAACCCGCCTTGTATGCTCCAGAAATCCACAAGCCCCCTTGTGGGGGTGACACCTTCAGTCATTTGCGGCGGTCCATTGACAGCGCAGTTCACGACGATAGTTCCTTCAAACCCATCCGAGTACGTAATCGCTAGAACCACTAGTCCACCGAGTATATTGGTTCCGGAAACCACTGGGGTGGGATCGAAATGCACCAGACCCTTAACCTGGTAGGTGCCCTTTGCTCGGATCGAACCGTCCGGGAAGTTGCGAGTGATGAATGTTCCGCCACCAGTTACATTCAGGAAATCTGATGTGTCAAAGGTGCCTGATCCTGTCAACGTAATGCTGGCAATACTTCCCGCCACGTTGTCCGCCAACGCGGATGCCTTTCCGCCTGGGATCGGGTTACCTTTGGAGTCGAAGGTAATAATGTCCCAGCGGAACACCTTGGCATTCATCGTTGCGGCGGTAGGCGACAACGTACCGGAGCCGAGGAGCGCGGTTAGCGCGAAGGCGGCGACCCATAAACGACAGAGTTGAGCTTTCATGGTTTACCTCCTCAAAGGAAGTCACTGTTGTGTGAGTCCCGAGTATCCATGAGTGGGATCAAGGCCCGACGAGGGAGAAGCTAGCCGGGACGGGGTCCCGTGAGGCGAACATTATCAGCTTTGTGGATATGCCTGTCAAATTAGAACCCTTAGGGCGACTCACAGTCTCCCGCGCCTCAACGGGCAAACACCCCAGGATCCTCATGCTTCTGGCAAACGTGCCTTTCGCAACAATGTGGTTTTTTTAACTGGGGAGAGAATGCGGAATCACTGAAGCTATACCCTCTAGAGGTTACCTACATCCCCGATCCCACGGCCAGTACCGTTTTCAAGTCCCTGTCAGTTCGAGAAAATCGCGTTTACGCGGACGAGACACGAGTCATAGCGTTTCCGCAAAGAAGCATTGACGCTCGCTAAATTGAATCACCCCCATATCGAAACAGTGTATGAGCTGTGCGTGATTTCCCGCACCTCGGCCATGCACCACAAGGGAACAACAAAGACGCTCCCCGAGATCGCACGGGAACTTGGCGTGGATGGTGTCATAGAGGGTTCAGTATTGCGCGCCGGAAAGCGCGTGCGGATTACCGCGCAGTTGATCGCCGCGCCCAGTGATCGGCACCTGTGGGCCGAAAGCTACGACCGTGACCTGCGCGACGTACTGGATTTGCAAGCCGGGGTGGCCCAAGCAAGGCAATTTCTCGACCACATAAGTGGATGACGACAGAACTCGTGCAAGCAAGCACGGATTATTGCGTGCATTGCGTGCAAAACATGTCTTTTCGTAAAGCCCGGAACGCCCGAGGCCGGTGCTGAAGGATCAAATCTGTTGGTGGTGGAACTACCTCAGGAAGGTTTTTGGAAAGCTGCCGCGCGGCCTGATATTCAGTGCGAACTTCGGACGTGAAAAAAGGCGAGCCAATTTAAGCTCGCCTCTTCCTAAAACGCTCATTGCTACGCGGCCTTCCCCAAGGCAATCTTGTGAGTCGTGGAGGCGTCTACGTCGAAGGTGTCCACCTTAGGGGTGGTCTCTACCAGTGGTCGCAGTAGCTCTTCCACCTTAGGATAGTGATCCCGCCTGTACAGTTCGGCATCCTCTGGAGCGTTCCAGAAGCTCATTCCCAGAATCCGATTCGTTTCGGCGGTCGAGACTAGGACAATCTCATCCACGAACCCAGGCTGCTTTTTCAGAATTGGCAGAACCTTTTCCTGGATGGTCTCAGCCACCTCCTTGGTCTTGCCCTGCTTCGCAGTGATTTCGACTATGCGTGTAAACATGAGGGTACTCCTTTTGTTGGCTAGCAGGTGAAGGGAACCCGTCGCAACACACGGCGGAAATGCTTACGAGAGAAAACCCTACTCCTAGTCCGGTGGGCAGTCAACGCCCCAAACATTGTGCAGTGACGGTCGTCACTGCGTCCTGTGCCCTCGTGGCCTGTGCCGGAAGTCTGTTGAACAATTCCCAACCAACTCACTGATTAATCGAGAGGCCGCCGCTCAAAACGCATCTTGCGCCAGAACCACACATAGTTTCCACACAGACTGAACTCATTGCCTAGGAACAGTCTGAGATCAACCTCCACACCGCAGGAATCCCGAGGGTGCGTTTCGGTCACATCGTTTTCCACTGGCTTCCACAATTCAGTGGGCATACTGCACAGTTTCTCCACCTGTCGAGTCATGATTCCCGTTGCATCACCAACGATTAAGCGTCATAAGTAAGAACACGAAGCACTTCGCCGCGCAACCAGAATTCGGTTACGTGACGAGCGCAGACGTTCGAAGAGGACTTGCATCGTTCGGTCCGCCATGGAAGTGCAGTCAAAGCCGACCATCGTGGCACGGAATGCATCCATCGTGCCCAAGCAAAAGCGCATCGAACGTCTGCCTTCTGGGTATGCGGTTCGTGAGTTGTGCAACGATTCAAAAGGATATTATTGGTATGTAGTCATTGCTTTCGAGTTGATCGTCCTGCAAAATTCGTGAACAGGATGGACGATCTTTCAGCTGTGCTCCGCAAGAATCCCGTCCGCCTTTGAGAATCGTTAACCCGCAAGAAAGTGTCTCTTTCGCCCGCGCTTTCAGAAGTCGTTATCGGCTGGTGGTTACCGGGCCGTAATCGTTTCGTTTCGGCTCGGCCAGCCAGATTGCGGTAATCGCAATCCTCCTCTGTGTTTACGCGTGCCGAAAATCTAGCCCGAAAGAGTTTGACTCACGCAGAGCGAGATCCGACACATCCTCGGCATTTCAGCCGCGCCTTTTTCTACCAAGAAAGCATCGCGATCAAGGCTTGTCCAATAACTTTGCGTTTCGGCACAATAGTGCCTACGGCAAAAGCCAGCCGACGGCGGCAGCAGCGATGAAGAGTTTTGCGAGCCAACCTAGCGAGTGCGCTACCACGGTGAGCGGATGAATTTTGATGAACAGCGAATTGGTGATTAGCAGAGGCACCGGGGCGATCAGCAGAATCGCCATAGCGAATCGAATCGCCGCAGCATACCCGTGCACCTGAAACGCCAAGCACGTGAAGACGAAGGCCCCACACGTCACAAAACCCAGAACAATCGACCAACCGATAGCCCAGTTTTCGGTGGGGCTAGGGCCGATTCGTCGCCAGATCTCAGGGTAGACAAGGTACTTCTTGTGGAAAAGCACGCCGCCGAAAAACCAGTCTGTCATGGACGCAGCGAATCTGGAGAGAAGAATAGCCAGCACGATGTGAGCTCTCATGTCTGGGCTCCGTTCTGACACAGCCTGGGCAGCACGACGGCTTTAGGCTCGAAACGGCGTCATTGTACATGGAATTGCATCGCTTAACCGTTCCTGATGGAGAGATCTATGCTTTCTCTAAATATCGCTCCCACGATTGGTTAGCCCTGGGGTGTAAGCATTTCCTTTCGGCCAACAGCTCCTTTGCAGATCCTAAACTCGTAACAGTCGGGCGCGTGTATGCGGGTCAAAACCCCTGCTGAGCCGTTCCCAAACACGGCCCAACATCCATTACGGGCAGGTCTATCGGGTGCTGAGCGGTTATGAAAGTTCTAAAATCGTCCGCTAGGGCCGACCAAACATATTCTGTCATTTCATGCCGTTGTAAGCGGTGATCCGCCGGATGGCCCGATAGCATTCGCAGGCGGCCCGTTCCAATCCTTTTCTATTCCGGATTGTCACTACGCCCCGCGTGTATTCGATTATTCCTGCTTTCTGCAAGCCTCCGGCTGCAACCGTAACGCTGGGACGTCCGCTGCCTAACATTTGCGCCAGCAAATCGTGAGTGATGGGAAATGAATTGGATCCGACTCGATCGTGAGTCATGAGCAGCCAGCGGGCGAGTCGCTGCTCGATTTCATGCAGCCGGTTGCAAGCTGCCAGTTGTGCTACTTGCAACCCTTGCAGCAGGACAAAATGGTTTAAACCCTGCTGCAATACTGGCGCGGAGGCCAGGATAGTTTCCAGAAGTTCAGATTTCACCCGGAAGGCATCTGCGGGAACTTGAATTATGGCACGCTGAGAACTGTCTCTCACCCCCATGGCTAACGGCGCGCCCACAAAGCCTTCGCTGCCAACCATTCCGACCTCGACACTTCTGGCGTCGCTGGTGACAATCATGAGCGAGGCCAGCCCACTGTTGAGGAAGAAACCGAACTCAATCCGCTCGCCTGGGTCCTGTAGCACTTGATGCATTTCCAAAAGCACAAATTCCAAGTGAGGGCGGAGCGCCCGGTATTCATGGTCCGGAATTGTCAGAAGTATCTTGTTTTCGACCGATCGCCCGCGGATATCTGTGCGCTCACGCTGGGACAACTGGTTTTCTTTATCAGCAGCCATAATCTTTCGACGGCGTTGCCTCACCGACCGGACGTCAGATTCCTATGTACGAGGAAAGGAAAAGCTAGACGCCAGCAAGAATTATGTCGGTCTCGCAGCAGACAATCGTGCTTGGCTGGGTTCCAAGGACTCGGCAGGATGCCTATCACTCGGGCCAAATTACGCGCATTAACATGAAGCCTAGACTGAGCTTCGCTGATTATTCGCCATTAAGATTGGCATGTTACGAGGCCGGAGAACCGCCGTTTATTGTAAGCACTCCCTAACGCGAGAGAGCCCTCATGAGTCATGCTTAGCTCCCCTTACCTGTGCACCGGCCATTCCTCAAACCTCGGCTCTCGTGAGACGATTATGAAAAGCCATGATCCAGCTATCAGGCGCTGGGAAGCGCTACGGCCACAAGCTTCTGTTTGAAAACCTCGACTGGCTGATCACGCCCCGCGACCGTCTCGGTCTGGTGGGCGCCAACGGCACCGGCAAATCTACGTTAATGAAAGTGCTGGCTGGACTGGAGACTCTCGACTACGGCGCCGTCACCACCGCTAAGGGCATTTCAGCCGGGTATCTTCCACAAGATGGACTAACCCTTTCCGGGCGCTCGATTTTCGCCGAGTGCATGGCGGTTTTCTCCGAACTTCGCGCCATGGAAGGGGAGATGGAGCACCTGACCCGGCAAATGTCGGAGTTGGATCACGAGAGTCCACAGTACTCGCAAGTGGCCGACCGCTTTCATCGTCTGGAACATGAATTCCGCACTCGCGACGGATATGCCATTGAGGCGCAGGTGGGAACCGTACTGTCAGGCCTCGGCTTCCAAAAAGAAGATTGGGTGCGCCATACCGAAGAATTTTCCGGTGGCTGGCAAATGCGGATCGCACTGGCGAAACTGCTGCTGCAAGAGCCCAATCTCCTTCTGCTGGATGAGCCCACCAACCACCTTGATCTTGAAGCACGGAATTGGCTGGAACAGTACCTCGGTAATTATCCCCATGCCTTCATCCTGATTTCTCACGACCGTTATTTTCTCGATGTGACGGTCGGCAAAATCGTTGAGATCTGGAATAAGCGAATCCATTTTTATTCCGGCAACTACGACAAGTACGAAGAACAGAAAACGCAGCGTCGCGAGCAACTCCAGGCCGCCTGGCAAAACCAGCGCGAGCGTATCGAACAGATCGAGGTTTTTATCAACCGCTTCCGCTACCAGGCAACCAAGGCCAAGCAGGTTCAGAGCCGGATTAAAGAATTGGAGAAAATGGAGCGCATCGAGTTGCCGCCGGAAGAGAAGACAATTCACTTCTCCTTTCCGCAGCCAAAAGCGAGTGGTCGAATCGTTGCGGACGGAAAATCCACGCTCATCAAGCTGCTGGCCGTCAAGGAGCCACTAACCCGCGGCGAATATTGCCTGGGACACAATGTCCAAGTCGACTATTTTGCGCAGGATCAATACAAAGAACTGGACGCCGACGCCCGCATTCTCGATGACATCGGCGAACTCTCCCCAAAATCCACGCAGACTGAGTTGCGCAGTCTGCTCGGTTGCTTCCTCTTTTCCGCGGATGACGTGTTCAAGCGGATCGGGGTACTCTCAGGCGGAGAGCGCAGCCGGTATGCCTTGCTGCGGATGCTGCTGCGTCCCGCCAATTTCCTGTTGCTCGACGAGCCCACCAACCATCTGGACATGCGCGCCAAGGATGTCTTGTTGAGCGCACTCGCGGAGTATACCGGCACCGTCGTTTTCGTTTCCCACGACCGTTATTTCATCGATCGTCTGGCGACGCGCGTCTTCGAGATTGGCGGCGGACGCGTTGAGGTTTATCTGGGAAATTACGAAGATTATTTGTGGCGGAAGCAGGGTGGACCGGCAGCCTTGCGCGAGGCACTTTCTCTTAGCTCACCCAGCGCCAACCTGTCGCCCGAACCTGCCAACGGGAATCAGAATTCCACGAAGCAAAGCGCAGAACTCCCGGCCAAACGATTAAATCCCATAAAGCGCAAGCAACTCGAAGAGCGCGTTCACGCACTGGAAGAAGAAGTGACGCTGGTAGAGGCCGCCATTGCGCACTGCGAAGCTTCGCTCCAGACATTCGTGAATGCCGACGAGACACAGCGTGTCACCCAGGCGCTCAGCGCCAGGCGCACGGAGTTACAAGCGCTGATGGGAGAATGGGACGAGCTTTCGAAAGTACTTGAGGGGACGGACTAGACGAGCCGCTTGGCTTCGCAATCGTACACGCTCTTCCGTAACCTCCTACGGTACGGCCTTCCGTGCGATATT
Source organism: Acidobacteriota bacterium (assembly GCA_003225075.1). Taxonomy (GTDB): domain Bacteria; phylum Acidobacteriota; class Terriglobia; order Terriglobales; family Acidobacteriaceae; genus Gp1-AA124. The sequence continues at coordinate 16,956 of QIAP01000004.1, forward strand.
CACAGTGGCCAATGGCCATAGACCCACCGCATGCGGCGGCGCATTGATTGCGCTCCCAACGGACTAAAGGAAGGTCGGAATCCATGTTGCAGCCGTCAGACTCTCAAAAATCGTCAACCCAGTTTTCCTCAACCCAGAACAGTCTCGCACCTGGCAAGACCGTGGGCGCGCCTATGGAACAGGCCATGATCGGCCGTTCGCTCACCATAAAAGGCGAAGTCAGTGGCTCTGAATCTCTATATATCGATGGCCGCATCGAGGGAAGCATCAGTATTCCCGACAGCCGGGTTACCATTGGCCGGAACGGCGTTGTCGCTGCCAACATCGCTGCCCGCGAAGTCGTGATCATGGGCAAAGTTCACGGCAACATTCAGTGCAGTGATCGCCTGGATATCCGCAGCGAAGGCAGTCTTACCGGCGACGTGATCACCCAGCGCATCAGCGTGGAAGATGGCGCCGTGCTAAAGGGAAGCGTCCAGGTACGCAGCGCGGAAATCAAGCACGATAAGAATCAGGCACAACAGAACCAGGCAAAAACCGCCGAGCAGTCGAAGCCCCTGGCGAGCGCTGCTCACGCCTAAAAAAATTCCTCGTCAGCTAGTCGTCGCGTCGAGGGCGCACCGAAAGGTGTGCCCTTACTTTTTTTCCTCTGGTTTAAGTTCCAGCGCAGCAGAGTTCATGCAATAACGGAGCCCCGTGGGCGCGGGTCCGTCTTCAAAAACATGCCCGAGATGCGCGTCGCAACGGGCGCAGCGCGCCTCGGTCCGAGTCATTCCGTAACTCACGTCCTTGTGTTCGGCGACGTTCTGGCGCCCAATAGCCGACCAGAAGCTCGGCCAACCAGTACCTGAGTCGAACTTTGTATCCGAGCTAAATAAGGGTTCTCCGCAACAGACGCAGTGGTACACACCCGGATCTTTTGTCTGCCAATATTTGCCGGTAAACGCGCGTTCCGTACCCGCTTCACGCGTTACGTGGTACTGCTCGGGTGATAACTTCTCCTGCCATTCCTTTTCCGTTTTTGCGATCTTTTCTGCCATAGTTCCTCAAAACATTGGATGCGCGAAAGCATTCAAAGTCACAAGCCCTGGGGGACTCCGGGGTCCACCCGAGCAGGGGCGCTTTCTAGACAACTCCGCTGCCTGACCAATACACTCTCTAGTATTCGTGGCAGTCCATTCTGCCCCTATTGCTATGCGACTTGTCACTTTCGAAAATCCCGGCCGGCAGGCACGCGTCGGAGCGCTAACGACTGACCGCCGCATTGTCGACTTGAATTCGGCCTGCGCTCTGTATTTGCGTGACGTCGAGGGCGAAAACGCCCATGACCGTCTCGCCGACGCTCTCGTACCAGCGAACATGCGAGCTCTCTTTGAGGGCGGCGATACCAGCCTGGAAGCTGCTCACAAGGCTCTTGAGTATGCCTTACACCTGCAAAACGATCCCGCTGGACCCCACGGTGAAATGATCTTCTATGCCGACGACGAAATAAGACTCAAGGCGCCAATCATTCCAAAGAAATTTTTTCACACCGCAGGAAACTTCCGCGAACACCACGAAGAAGCCACTCGCGCCGGATTTTCGCACCCGGTGATGCCCTGGATAGTGTTCTTTCAGAACGTCGATGCCATCATCGGCCACGAAGAGGCGGTTATTTATCCCGAACACCTGACGCAGGAATTGGATTACGAGCTCGAACTTGCCGTCGTCCTAAAAAAGACTGGTAAACACTTCACACCAGAAGATGCCCGCGCGTACGTTGGGGGTTACGTCATTTTCAACGATATTACTGCGCGCGATATACAGCGCCGTGAAATGAAATCGGGCGTCTTCAGCTTCTGTAAAGGCATTGATACTTTCTGCCCTTTGGGACCGTGGATTGTCACCGCCGATGAAATTTCTGACCCGCACAACCTGGCTATGGAGTTGCGCGTCAACGGAGAGCCGCGCCAGCGTTCGCATTCCAGCAAGATGTCAGTCAAGATTCCCGAAATTCTCTCGCACTATTCGCCCATGGGTTATAGCGCGGGCGATGTAGTCTCGACGGGCACGGTGTCCGGTGTCGCGGCTTTTTCCGGCGACCCCAAAGCCTTATATTTGAAGGTCGGCGATGTCATGGAATGTGAAATCGAAAATATCGGCATCCTGCGCAATCGCGTTATCTCGTGGGAAGAAGCCTACGGCCGCAAGCCATCGGTATTAGCAACGCAGGAAGTGCGCTAGCAAAGCATCTGCATGCCCGAATCCTCCAGCAGGTTTCAACATGATCACGAACTCCCAAATCTGGGTCAGCGATCTTAACTCACGGCCGGAAATTCGCTCCGCATTCCAATCCAAAACCATCCGTTTCTATGACACTACGCTCCGTGACGGCGAGCAAACCGTCGGCGTTGTCCTTTCCCCACAGCAGAAGCTGGAGATTGCGCGCCAGCTCGACGAGTTAGGCGTCAGCCGAATCGAAGCCGGATTTCCCCGAGTCTCAGCCGAAGATGCCGAAGCCATCCAGTTGATGTCACAAGCGAATTTGAAGGCCGAGTTGTGGGGCTTCTCGCGTGCCGTTCACGCCGATGTTGAGGAACTCGTCCGACTCGGTCTGCACGCATCCATTATTGAGGCGCCTACCAGTGACCTCAAACTCAGCGCTTATGGCATTTCACGGGACGAAGTCCTGCGCCGCGTCCGCGATGCGGTCTCTTTTGCAATCCAGAACGGCATCACTGTAGCTTTCTTTGCCGTGGACGGCACGCGCACCGACCTCGGCTTCTTGAAAAGTGTTTACCTTGCCGCGATGGACGCGGGAGCCAAGGAAATTGTGGTGGTTGACACCATCGGCGCATGTGGACCGGAAGCGGTGGAGTTTCTCGTCCGAGAAGTCTGCGGTTGGGTTGGCAAGGACACCCCCGTTCACTTTCACGGCCACAATGATTTCGGTATGGCTACAGCCTGTGCGGTAGCTGCCGTGCGCGGCGGCGCTTCGTGGATTCAAGGCACAATCAATGGCATGGGCGAACGCGCGGGTAATGCCGATATCTGTGAGATTGCGCTAGCGCTGCAATGCCTCTATAACGTCCCTGTCGATTTGAAGCTGGGCAAAGTGCGAGAAGTTTCCGAAGTGGTTCGGAAAGCCGCCAACTACACACTGGAAGCATGGAAGCCCCTGGTCGGAGAGAATCTTTTTATGCGCGAAAGCGGCGCTGTAGCCAGCCAGTTTCATATCCCTGAGGCGATCGAGCCGTACGCCGCAGAACTCGTGCACGCGCAGCGCAGTATCGTTCTCGGGAAAAAAAGTGGGTTAGACAGCATCGACCTCAAGTGCAAAGAACTTGGCCTCTCAATCGCGCCAGAGCAGCGTGCTCCGGTTCTGGCCGCGGTAAAAAAGCGCGCCATTGCCAAGCGCGGGTTGCTAACAGATGAGGAATTTCGCAAGATCGTGAGAGGATCAACCGCAGCAGCCGACGACTAGTTCACTATTCCACAGCTGGTTTTCCCGTGAATGTGCTCCGTGTCTCCGTGCCTCTGTGGCTATCCCCTGAAGTGCGGCAGCACAGCATCACCAAAAAGCTTGGCCTGTCCCCTGCGGTCGTCGCCCCAGATCTCCAGCATGATGTGCGTGCATCCAGCATCGCGGTATTCTCCAATGCGTTGGATGCACTCCTGCGGCGTTCCCGCGATCGGACACACCTTACGTAAAATCTCGTCGGTAACGGCTTTGGCTGCGGCTTTGCGACCGCCCTTTTCCATCGCCTCAGCAATCGGCTTTAATTCGTCGGAGGTTAGACCCGCGCACTCGAGCAGCACGTCGGCGGAGCCTTTGATGTTTTGCACTTTGTTGGCCAGGTACATTGCTGCCTGTTCGCGAGCGCCCTCCTTGCCTTTCGCGGGGTCGCGTCCGATGCTACCCACAATTACGGAACCAACCACCAGCTTCGAGGGGTCTTTGCCTGTTTTGCGCGCGCCTTCTTCCATGTTCTTTCGCGAGTAGCGCACAAAAGCGGGTGTGGTAATGCTAGCCGTCAAAAGACCGTCTCCGACCGAACCCGACATCTTCTGCAGAATGGGGCCGGTAGCCGCAACGTAAATGGGCGGAACTCCGCGCGGCGTGTGCGCATCCTTTCTCAACGGAGGAACATCCGCGGCAAACACTTTTCCCTGGTAGCGAAATGCATCTCCCTGGAGCACTCCTCTTACGATCTCAATGCTCTCGCGCATAACCGTCGCCGGTCCAACTTTCTCTCCTTCTCCCTCCCCAATTTCTTTCATGAAAATCTTCGAGGCGCCTAGCCCCAAAAGAAAGCGGTCACCGGCTAGATCCTGCAACACGCGCGCTTCCATTGCGATCTGCACCGGATGCCGCGTGTACGGGGAAATAATCCCCCACCCCACTTGAATACGCGTGGTCTCATGCGCGATCACGGCCAGGATTGCCGTGGAAGACCGCGCTTCAAAGGAATGCTTGCGCCACCATGGATACGCTTCTGCAATCCAAAACGTATCGAATCCCGCCTGTTCGCAGGCCTTCGCCATGGTCACGGTTTCGCGGACCGGTTCCATGCTCAGTTGCAGCACGCCAATATTGAATGGAAGACTCATCAGTTCCGGATGGCTCCTTTACTCGGGATCGCTCCAGGAACGCTCCAGGCCCTTGATCAACTCCCACAAGGCTTTATTCAGAGGCGTGGGTACTCCGACTTTCTCACCCCACTGCACGATTGCGCCGTTCATGAAATCCACTTCTGTTTGCCGTTTCGCAAGCACGTCCTGCAGCATGCTGGCTTTGTGCTTGCCCGGAGCACTCGCGCCTTTCTGCACCAGTTGCCGAGGATCACCGTGAAGCACAATCCCCAGCTTCTTCGCTACCGCCTCACCCTCAAGGATGAGATCGTTGAACAACTGGTTTGTCGGCTGAAAGCGGGTGGCGGCTCCGTGGTGGAGCAGGGTAAGCGCCCCAACCGGATTGGTTGATGCATTGAAAATCAGCTTGGTCCACTGTGCCCCGCGCGCGTCCTGCATAGCAATGGTGTTCATTCCCGCGCGCGTCATTACTCCCGCCAGTTCTTCGACCTTGTTCATTGGAGTCTTGCTTGGTTCGAATGGACCAATCCATGTGTCCCCTTTTATGTCGTAGCCGATGTGACCCGGCGTGATGGAATGCCCGGCGGGAAAGGTCGTACCACGAATCACATACTTCACGTGCTCCGCAATGATTTCCTCATTGCCGACGCCGTTTTGCACTGAACAAACCGCACTCTTGGTGTCGAAAATGTGCGCTGTCTGCGCGATTGCGCTTTTTGTGTGGATCGCCTTGGTAGCAACAATACCGTAATCGCAGCGCGGCAATTCTTTCGCATCGCTGGTAGCGTTCAGCTGCGCAGTGAAGTCAGCTGCTCCTGAAAGTTTCAGGCCATTTGTTCGGATTGCGTCAGTGTGTTCTCGCCAGACATCGTAGGCCCATACTTCAACCTCTCCGGCCTTGGCAAAGTGGGCCGCAAAGAGGCTGCCCACAGCACCGCAGCCAATGACGCAAATCTTCATTCTTTCCCGAATCCCTTGATCTCTTTAACTCCATACCGCTGTGAGGCCCGACCTGGCAGACATTTCTATAACTTACCGTGACTATAGCTAATAGATATAGCAATCACCAATGTTCCACGCCGAACATTTCGTTGTAACTCATTGAACCTCAAGGTGCGACACTCTGCTTCGTCTCTTGCCCCGTAAAAAACCGCCACGGAACATCGGCCAGACATTCACCCTCGGCTTTCCCCACGCGGTAAGTGTCTTGGGTGTAGAGGCAGACGGTACCGTCCTGGTCGACGACTTGCGGATGCAGCGAGAAAATCATGTTCTCTGCAAGCGGCACGTCGCTCTTCGCGCCGATGGCGGGATGCTCGATCATGGTCGTTCCAATCGAGTGTCCAGAGAGGTGTCCGAGGGAGAAGCCGTGCCTGGCAAACGTTTCAGCCACAATGCGATGAACACTGCTTGCCAACTCTCCGGGGCGCATCAGTTTCCGCGCTGCCTCTAGCGCTTCGGGGTAAGCCTCGGCCATCTTCTGCGTCGTCGGACTCGGTTTGCCGCGCAGTAGGGGACGGGAGAACTCCACCCAGTAGCCTCCTGCGCCGGTGATCTCCAGTGAGTAGAGCAACAAGTCATCGGCTGCGACCGCACGCTTACCGGGCACTTTGAAGTGCGCCTCTGCCTGCCCGTGAGTGCCCGAGAGTACGATGTTCATCATGTGCGGCCCGGCTCCGCAGGCAAAGAATCGTTCGACCGCGGGCGCCATGATTTCTGCTTCCGTTTTGCCGGGCTCGTACGCGTCCACCAGAGCCCAAAAACCTTCGACGATGATGTCCATTGCGTCGCGGACTTCGATAAGTTCTTCTTCGCTCTTAACCGCTCGCGCCATGTCGAACTCAAAGTCGAATGGCACAAGTTCCATAGACGCCTGGGCCAATTCACGGTAGTCGCGAACCGCCATGATGAAATTCATGCCGTATACACCGACTCGTTTCCATCTAGACTGCTCGGCGCGGTCGCGTATCCATCGGCCTGGGACTTCTGGCCAGACCTGATCTTTGACCCAGGGCTTGGCTTTGTCGCCGATCCAGCGGGCTTCACGCGGAAAGACCAGCGTGGGCTCGCCCGCCAGCGGCAGAAGAACATACACATAGCGGTGCACAATCTCGAACCCGGACGTATAGAAGACCGCGCCCTCAAAGCCGGCGTATTGATTGCCGCAGATGATCAGGGCGTCTAATCCAGCAGTTGCCATGCGAGAACGAATGTTCTCGTAGCGGCGATCTATTTCCGTTTGACTCGGCAACGTTGCCTCTCCGGATAAGTCCGGTTTTTGCGGGGGCCTGAAAAGTAGCACAAGTGTAACGGTGCCCTTCCTAATGCGCGCCGCACAGCGCCGCGGCAGTCAGGGCATAGATTTTCGTGATGTCCAACAAGGTTTTGATACTAACCTTTTCCCCTTCGGCATCACGCGGACCACTCGATGGCCCGTAATTCACAGTCTCGATGCCGTAGCGGGTCATAACAGAAGCATCCGAACACCAGAGCACGACGTCACGCTTGGGTGGTTGTCCCATGACTCGCTGGTGATTTTTTTCGATAGCGTGCACCATCGGATGATCGGCGCTGATCGTCGCGCCGGGCACCGAAACATAAGTTTCGAATTCCAAACCGTGATCCGGATAGCGTTTTTTCAGTTCAAGAAAGAGTTTCTTGGCTTCGCGCCGCGCCTCTTGCATCGGCAGGTTGGGCGGCACTCGCAAATCGAGAAAAAGTTCAGCTTTTTCAGGAGTCCGACTGACGCGCCAGGGATGGCCCCCGCGAATGCAGCCGAGGTTGGCGATACCTTTTTGTCCACGATAAGACGTGCGATCTTCCCATCCCGGAACCCACTTCAGCACGTCGTCCAGAACATCGTAGAGGCGCCGAATGGAATTGTTCTCGGAACGACCCGCACCGAAAGCTGTGTGGACGTACATGCCGCTGGTCGACAATCGAACCCACAGCGACCCATAATGCTCGAGAATCACCTGCATGTCGGTCGGTTCGCCGAGGATGCACATGTCAGGCAGCACTCCATGATTGACGAGATAGTGAGTGCCAACGCCGTAGCCGCGATACTCGCGGCCGCGAAACTCTTTCCATTGTGTCTTCTCAATTTCTCCAGCGACGGCGGCAAGAATGATATCGCCATCCAGTTTGACACCTGCCTTCTGCAGCGCACGTAGCGCGTGCGTGTAGCAGACCAGAGCCCCCTTCATGTTGTAAATGCCGAGACCGTAAATCATGCCGTTCTTGATAACGGCGTGCGGCTTGTATCCAATCCCGGTGAGAAATTCCTCGTCGCCGGTGTTCGAGGTATCCATGTGGCCGTTGAACATCAGAGAGAGGCCATTGCCTTCGCCTTCCCAGCGGGCGATCACGTTGGCGCGTTCTTCTTCCACTTCCTGCCACGTGATTTGGAGACCCATGCCTTCCCAGACCGAGCGCATGTAGTCGGCCATCCTGCCCTCATGTCCTGTGGGGCTGGGAATATTGATGACGTCGCAGCACATGGAAACGAGAGATTGCTCGTCGATCTCAGCCAGGATTTTTCCCGCCTCTGCAGAAATCCGGCTTGTAGTCGTTTTACGGGCTGCTTTCAAAATAAGGCCTCTTGAGTCATCACGCTCGCGTCAATCGAAAATCGTCGGGATATGCGCACAGTTTTTCGTTGGCTTTATCGGTAATCAGAAAATTATCTTCTAATCGCAAACCTCCGCCGCCTGGCCAGTAAATACCGGGTTCAATGGCGAGCACCATGTTTTTGAGAATCGTTCCCGTACCCGCCTGGTGCGCATACGGCGGCTCGTGCGCCCGCGCTCCTACACCGTGGCAAATGGGATGCGATGGTTGCCCAGGATAGCCACCCTCGGCAATACGGGCGCGGATTAGTCGGTCAAGATCAGGGAAGCTGGCGCCGTCGCGTGCGTGCTTGACTCCCTCGCTGAAAACCGTGAGCAAGAGATCGAGCAGGTTGTGATATTCGAGCGTAAGTTCGCCGGGACAAGCATTCTTTGTCAGGTCAGTCCAGTAGCCATCGGCGCAGACCCAGATTTCAAAAAGCGTCGGTTCGTTTTTCTGAATCGGACGATCTCCCGTGGCCGTAAACGTCGCAATACCTTTGCCCGACCATACCAAAGTGAAGGCCCGTGCCATTTCGACTTTGCCTTGGTAACCGACGCCCAGACCGTGGACGAAACCTTCATACATGCCGCCCACTTCGCTCTCTTTCATCCCCGGGCGCATGTGTTCGCGCGCGTGCTCCATCCCCAGGTTCGCAAGTTCGTTGGCGAGACGCATGCGCTCGATTTCCTGCGCGGTCTTGATCGAGCGAGCTTCGTTAAGCAGTGGCGTGGCATCAACCACTTGGCCAGAGATTTTTCGGAAGGCATCAAAGAAGTTCTGGGTGGGGGTGGTTGGCTCACCAACCATGCGGTCCGCACTCTGCGTACCCATGTTGAGTTCCACGGCGATCTTGTCAGTGAGACCGCGCTGCTTAAGCACTTCGAGAGCAAGATCGAGGGCTCGATATTGCGGGGGGCGGGGATCATGCTCATCGTAACCCTTGAATAGCCGGATATCACGTGTCCAGGAATTGCGCTGGGCGTCCGCCAGCTGCGGTTCCAGAGCTATAAGAGTGGGCTCTCCCTCGCGCGGGAAGACGACCGCATCGTATCCCTTCATGCACCAGTAATTGGTGAGGTAGAGAACGTTGTCGGGAGCGCGGACTACCACGGCGGCGAGGTCCTGATCCTTCATCAGCGCCCGAACGCGGTCGAGTTTCGTTTGGTCAATAGGCCAGGGCATGATTTCTTTTCGGTACGAGGCAACTCTGTCTTCGCGCGTCGTTCTAACCGTGCGCCGCAACCGGCTGATTCTCATCTCTAAAGTTCCACGCTGCTTCCTTTCCCTTGATCAGCCGATAGACGGCACTGTGCAACGGAGCGGACGCGCCCACCCGTTGCGCTTCACGAGCAATCGCGCCGCTCAAGAACTCTACTTCAGTTGGGAGTTGGTGACGGATGTCGTACAACATCGACGGCGGATGGTTGGTCATCGCGCCAATTTTGTTCATCTCCCATGGATCTTCATGGAGTTTGATTCCCACGGCCGCTGCCACTTTCTTGCCTTCTTCGATCAATTCGTGAAGCACGTGTCCGAGATCGGACAATTTTTCCTCGGCCGCGAAATGGGGCGAGTGCGGTAAACCGGTAAGCGCCGAAACACCATTCACGGATGAATTGAAAATAAGTTTGGACCACTGGGCGGGCCGCGCATCTTCAAGAGCTTCGGCTTTCAATCCTCCCGCAATTATGAGTTCAGCAGCTTCTCTGACCACTGGAATCGGGGTATTGCGCGGTTCGAATGGTCCGAGCCAGGTGGCAGTATCCAATTCGTACTGGACATGTGTATCGCTGTGACGGGTGCCGCTCATGAATGTCGTACCCCGAATGATCAGACCACGCGTGTGCTCGGCAATAATCTCTTCACTGCCCAGGCCGTTTTGAGCAGAGATGACGGCACCCTCGTCGAAATGCTTACCTGCTTCGGCGATGGCTTCTTCCACCTGCGTTGCTTTCGTCGCGACGATACCAAGATCAAATTTCGGGAGTTCTTCCGCGTTCGTCGTCGCCTTCAGCGACACGGAAAAGTTGTGCTTGCCGGAAACGCGCAGGCCATCGCGATTCAACCCGCGGGCGTGGTCCGCGCGCCTGACCAAGGCCCATACCTCAGCTACACGCGCGAGATGCGCCGCGTACAAGCTGCCAATGGCGCCACAACCGATGATGCAAACACGTTTCATCTTTCAATGACGAGCCAAGACGCTATCTTGAGCAAGAACACCGGCTTAAGACGCTCGCCGCTCCAGCATCACTAACTTCTCGGCCTGGCAAATTTCCTTCACTACCAGCGCCCGGAACAAGCTATCTGCATTATTGAATGAGTCTTCGATGATGATGCCATTCGAGAACAGCGCATCCTGCAAGGCCGCTGAAATTGTATGAATTGGAGCGGCGCCACCTTCCCCCATACCTTTGGCACCGCTGTAGCTATGCGGCGACGGGGTTTGAATATGTCCATATTTAATTGTTGGCATATTCATGGCAGTGATCGGCGTGTAGTCGCTGAATGTACTGGTCAGCATGTTCCCGACGGCATCGTATACGCAGTTCTCGAGCAGCGCTGCACCAATTCCGTGTGCCGTCGCGCCGTAAACTTGTCCCTCAACGATCGGCGGATTAATCACTGTGCCGCAATCATCCACTGCGACATAATCCAGAATTGTAGGAATAAAGGTTTCGCGATCCACTTCAACGACGGCGATGTGTAATTGCGAAGCATACGTGAGTGTCAGGTTGCCATACTTCCGTTTTTTATCCGGGACCTTAAAAGGCGCGCGCCAAATGTAGCGGCAGTTCAAGGTTATCTCGTGCATTTCCGGGGGCAGCACGGCGCTGTTCACATTCACGATGTTGGCGAGGCCCCAATAGTTGATTGACTTCCCTGTGCTTTTGGCTCGAAGTTCGGGGCCTTGGGTGCCCAGGCCGAACTGAATATCGTCTTCCTTGGTTTCAAGCACGAAGGCCGCCAGACGCTTCATCTCAGCCTTGAGTCTTTGCGCCGCGCCGTGGACCGCAGACAGGCCGGAGACCGCAAATTGGCTGGCATAGGTTCCAGAAAAACCGGTGTGCACATTGCGCTCGGTGTCGAACCCGGTGCGTACCGTGATCAGATCTGGCGGAATGTTCAATACGTCTGCGACGACCTGGGCCGCGGTTGTCTCATGTCCCTGGCCCTGCGGACACGAGCCTACCGCGACGACAACCTCGCCGTAGATATCAAGCTTGCAGTTGGCGCCTTGCGAATTGCCGGAGAACGGCGCATCGGGATTGACGATCTGCGATTGTCCGAAATTGTTGGTGCCAGAGTCGAGCGTTGTACCAATGCCAATGCCAATCAGCCGGCCTTGCTTTCGGGCTTCGGTCTGCTTTTTCTTCCACTCGTCCCAACCAATGAGTTGCTTGCCAAGGTCGAGCATCCTTGGGTAGTTCCCAGAGTCGTACACGCAACCATTCGGCGTGGTGTAGGGAAATTCCTCTGGCCGGATGTAATTGCGCAGCCGCATCTCATCGGCGGGGATGCCGAGTTCGTGCGCGCAAATATCGATCACCCGCTCCAGGAACCACAGATGCTGCATACGGGAATAGCCGCGGTTCGGTCCGACCGGGCATTTATTGGTCACGGTCTGGCTGAAATCAATGCGCGCGTTTTTGAAGCGATACACGCCGGGGAAAACCTGCGACCAGATCACGCAACCGAGCGGCTCGTAACGGGGATAAGCTCCGCAATCGTCAATATGCCGCGAGGTAATGGCAGTGATCACGCCATTCTTGTCGAGGGCTACGCTCGTATCACGGAAAGTGCGCTCATTGCCGTGGGCACTGGAGGTCATGTGCTCGGACCGTGTTTCCACCCATTTGATAGGCCTTCCGCCAGCTTTCTTCGAAGCCAGCGCGACTACGGCCATCTGCGGATAATTTGTGATTTTTATGCCAAAGCTGCCGCCAATGTCGGAAGTCTGCACACGAATTCGGTCGATGTGGACATTGAGATGCGCAGAGAGAAACTGTATGGCGAACGAGGGAAACGAATTGTTGCAGGAGTAATAGATGTGATCGTCTTTGTGATTCCATTCGCCGATGACGACGTTGTTCTCGAGCGGCGTGCTGGAGAAGCGATGAAAATGCAGCCGGTCAATATGGACGACCGAGGCCGCATCCTGAAAAGGCTTTTCCACATCACCGTATTCGAAGATGCCGTTCCAGATTTTATTGGTGCCAGCTTCCTCGTGCAGGATGCTCTTGTCCTCCAGTGCGTGTTCGGCGTCCAGCAAGGGTTCCAGCGACTCATACTCGACTTGAACGAGTTCAGCGGCATCATCTGCAATACTTGCCGATTCGGCAACCACAGCAACAACCGGTTCGCCCTGATAGCGCACTTTGGAAACCGCTAAGGGATAATCCCTGACTTTCGAGTCAGGTCCGATTTCGATGAAGGGCTGGGTCTGCGGAACAATTTCTTTGCCGGTGAGCGCGCAGACGACTCCGGCCAGAGCCTCAGCAGCGGAAGTATCGATGTTAATGATGCGTGCATGAGCATACGGCGACCGCACGAAGCGTAGATAGGCCATATCGCGTAGCTTGATATCGTCGGCAAACTTGCCACGGCCGCGGAGCAGGCGATTTTCTTCTTTTCGAGGAAGCGCCTTGCCAACCCAACTTTTCTCTGCAGACTCAGGACTCACGAATATTTCTTCCTTTCGGTGTGGGGATGCTTGGCTTGGAACTCGATAGCTCATGCGTTCTGATCGCCAAGTGTCATTTCAGAGCGGCCTGTAGACCGTCGATCAATTTCTGCACATTCTTCTTGCCTAACGGTTCGAGCAGGCCGCCCGCGACCGACATCAACCGCCCGAAAATCTGTGCTTCGCCCTGCCACACAACCTTGGTGCCGGCGGTTGCCGGGGCAAGATCGAATCCAGCGGTCAGCGACACATTGCCTCCTGCGACACTTCCCTGCCCCTTGTACAGCGCGCGTTTCGGGCGATCAGCCTGCGCCAGTTCCATTTTTACGTCCGCGACACCTTTGATGTAGGAAATCCCAACATTCACCTTCACGGTAAAGTGAGTAGCATCCTGCACGGACAGGCTTTGAAAATCTGGGAGCAGCGGCGCGAATTTGTTGGGGTCGGTGAGGAAGTCATAGACTTCCTCAGGCGTGCGCTTCACTTCAAATTCGCCGCCAAACTTGATCGCCATGACCTACGCCCCCGTCCTGTTCTGCGCGGCCAATTGAATTGCCTTGAAGATGTTTTGATAACCGGTGCAGCGGCAGGTGTTGCCGGCAATCGCTTTGCGTATTTCTTTTTCGTTCGGCTGCTTGTTGTGGGAGAGAAGCTCGTAGGTTGAGATCAGCAGGCCCGGCGTGCAATAGCCACACTGCAGGCCATAAGAATCTCCGAAGGCTTTCTGAATGGGATGAAGCTCGCCATCTTTTTCCAACCCTTCGACCGTGAGGATCTCTGCGCCATCGGCTTGCACCGCAAATACCGTGCAGGATTTCACTGCTGCGCCATTCATTAACACGGTGCAAGCGCCGCAGTATGTTGTATCGCAACCAACGTGAGTACCGGTAAGATCTAACTCCTCGCGCAATAACTCAACCAACAGCATGCGGGGCTCGAGATTGCTGGCGTACGCTTTCCCATTCACCTTCAGCTTGACCGGAATTTTCTCGATGGTTT
>QIAP01000004.1:30828-41784 GCA_003225075.1 Acidobacteriota bacterium
TCCTGCTGCGGATCAGCAGCGGCCCGAGCGGCTTCTGCCGCCGCGACGATGCACTTGTCGGTAAGTTTCTGCCCGCGGAGTGCTGCCTCGGCTGCAGTCGCCTTGATCGCAGTAAGGCCGACGCAGCCGAGCGCAATCGCAGCCTCTTTGCATACGTCACCGTCCATCGCAACTTGGACCGCGGCACTCGCGGTGGGGTACACGGGAGCAGCACGCTTGAAGGCAAGGTATGCGGCGCCCGTTCCTTTCGGAGAAATCTTTACCTTGATTTCGCTTACCAGTTCGTCAGGCGCAAGGACGGTCGTATAGGCATCAGTGATGAATTGATTCAGTGGAACGCTGCGTTCTCCCTTGGGTGAGAGGCAGTGAACTTCGGCGGCCTGCGTCAGCAGTACTGTGGCCCAGTCGCCACTGGGGTCGGCTTCGGCGATAGAGCCGCCGATAGTGCCCCGATTGCGCACCTGCATGTCGGCAATCCCCGCGGCACAATCATGAATGATCGGAAACCTGGCGGCGATTGCGGAGTTTTCGATTTCTGCATGACGGGTCAGGGCGCCGAATCGTAGCACGCCGCTTTCTTCCTTGATGTAGGACATGCCAGGAATGAAATTTAGGTCCACGAGGTGCTGCGGATTAGCAAAGCGCAGTTTCATGAGCGGGATGAGGCTCTGGCCACCGGCCAGCAGCTTTGCTTCGTCGCCGATTTGCGCGAGTATACTCGCTGCTTCCTTCAGCGAACTCGCACGGTGGTAATGAAATGGTCTCGGGTACATTCCGGTCTCTTACCGCGCCGCAGCAATCATAAGTTCGTCTGGGCGATCAGCTTTAGCAAAGACTGAGCGTTACGGTGTCACGCGCTCTGACGCGCAAATCCAACGGCCGCGGCCGAGAGCGCCAGAATTACCAGCGCCGATCCAGCTATCGCTAGTGCCGACGGAAAAACGCTCCCACGGTTGACGGTCTGTAAAATTACTCCCAGCGGAAAACCCACGGAGCCCGTCAGGAAGGCGATTGCGATCCAGAAACGTACGCGCTCGCTAAATCCCACCCCGTCGAATGCGGCGCCCATTACGATCATAAGCATAGCAAGACCGATCCAGTGGGAATGCACATCCACTTGGCGGACATAGTTGTATTTGACCGCCGCATAGGTATCGATTGCACCGTGCGCTTCGGGCAAACGCCCCTCAGCCGCGTGAACAAAAGAGCCTGCCAGCGATCCTCCCATGCTGCCTAACGTTTGGTGCTCGACGAATACCGCATAATACAAACCATAAAGCATCCCCACTGTGGCCAGCGCGACTCCGCCGAAGATGAGCAACTTTCTCGGGCCGTTCATCGCCCGTCTCCCAAGGAAGCATCCATGCTGCCACTGTAACGCAGAACTCCCACCAGCATAGCGATGAGAGCGATGATCACCATCAAACCGCCGAGATCAGCGATCCCGCCCGCAACGAGACCGAACTTCAGCTCAAGCAGGACGAACAGCGGCAAGATTAGTGATCCCGCCAGAAGCAACTTAACCCAGCGCCTTTTCCAATCTTCACTGAGAAAAACATAGGGTTGAATAAACGAAAGGAGGATTGCAAGCACTCCGAATTCGATAATGTGCGAGTGCGCTGCGATATTGACCGCTTTCTCGCCGCTAAGGTTATCAAGATTCATAACTTCATTTGCTGCTCCCGGTAAGTTCTTCGCGGCTGCGTCGTCTACCATGGCGTGCAAGATCGTAGCCTCTTGCGCTTCCTGCCGGTAGAGGTCTGCCGCAGCGTACCAAGCCCCGTGTAGGAATCCCAGCAACACTAGTACAGTTCCGCCACTCAACAGACTGCGTCGCGACCAGGAATCTTCTTGGGGGAAGTTGGTCTCAGCAGCACTTCCCCGGCCGCACGCGTAATTCCACAGACCCCAAGCCTCGCCCAGCAGCGCGATAATCAGCAGCGCCCCGGCGGAATCGGCCACAATGCTTCCCCATCCGATGACAGGAAACGGGCTGTAAGCAACGCCAACATAATGAATCAGGAAAATACCGATCGGAAGCAGTAAGCCGCCAGCGATGAAGAGCGTCGCGAGGAACTTCTTGCGCGACGTAGACAGAGCAACGAACGGCTGTAGCAGTGCAAGAAGAAGCGCGAGATATCCGGCGTCGATCATATGGACGTGCGCATCCACCTTCGTACCTCGGTCTTCCAGCGTGCCGCCGAGATGCTCGAATATATCCTTCACCGCCGTCGGGTTTCGTGCTGCAACGGCCCGGGTGGCGGCAATCAGCGCTTCACCTTGCAATCGGGCGTTCTGATGGAGGACGAAAACGGCAAAAATGTCGCCGAATAACATTCCCGCGGCGACAAGCGCAAGTCCACCAAAGACGAGCAACCGCCGCGCGCTCTTGGGCCCGAAGCTTGGGACTGCAGCCGATGGAATTGCTCTGCTCGCCATGGATTCTAAGAATGCTTCAGTTACATTTACAAAAGCTTCAGTCCGCGGCCGCTCGTTCTCTTGCTGTTTGGAATGCCGGCATCACGTGTTTGGCGAACATATGCTGCGTCTTAATGCTCTTCCAGTGATCCAGCCCACCGAAATTCGACACGATCGCCAACTCGCCGATCCCGCCTTTCGCCTGCAGTTCTTGAATTTGTCGAATAACTTTGTCGGGCGGGCCGATAAATCCAATTTCCTGATCCACGATCTCGTCGTAGGACAACTTGGTCAGAGACTCCAGCGCTCCGCTTGCGTAGAAACCATAACCCTTTGCCCGTAGCTCGGCTTTTTTCTCTTCCCCTTGGAGGGACTCTACGGGAGACGCATTAAACGCGAGAAAATTGTGCAATGCCGGCTCGACTTCCCTTCGAATCGTCTTTTGATCGTCGTCGATGTAAACCGGGCGGATGTAAACGATGTCGGGCCGGTGTTTGTGTTCGGCACAAGCCTTCTTGTAAATGTTCAGCGGCGCTTCGAGGACTTTCCAGGGCAGCAGAGGTGGCACAAAAATTCCCCAGCCCTTTTCCCCGGCCATCTGGTAAGTAATGTCGCTTGTGCCTCCCGTGTAAAACTTGGGATGGGGATTCTGTAGTGGCCGCGGCACTACGCTGACGTCCTTTACTTTATAAAATGTCCCGTCGTAGGAAAATCTCTCCTGGGTAAAGGCAAGCTCCAGAATGTCGATTGCCTCGTTATAGCGCGGGCGGCTCTCTTCCAGGGGCAAAGCAGACGGGCCAAACAGCCAGGCGTGTCCGCGGCCCAGACCGCACTCCAAACGTCCGTTGGTAAGGATGTCAGCTTCGGCGATCATGCCCGCCAGCCGCATTGGATTTTCTAACGGCAAAGTATGGAGGGCGGTGCGGAAGCGGATGCGTTTGGTGCGTTGCGCGGCAGCGGCAAACATGGCAAGCGGGTTTGCCGATATTGAGAACTTCTGAAAGAAGTGGTGATCGATCACCGAATACACATCGAATCCACATTCATCAGCATGCTCGATTTGCCGCATGATTTCCCAGATCATGTCGGAATGCGACTTGCCGGGTGGCGTCTGAATTTCACAGTAGATGCCGAATCGCATGTCTGTCTTCCTTAAGTATTTCTGCCATTACCGGTCTTACCCAAATTTGGAGCCTCTTGATTTTCGGACCCGGACAGGGAACCTATCGGCGCTCCGACGCTCCGATAATCGCCCCGGAAGAACAGGAGCGGCTCGCCTTCGCGCACCACGACATCCTCAACCTCGGCGATAAAAATAGTGTGATCTCCTGCCTCCTGAGTGGTGTGCAGCCGGCATTCCAGGTATGCCAGCGCCCCGTGCAAAACCGGTGTACCGTGGGCAGTCCGGTCAAAACTTGCTCCTGCTTCCTCTGGGTGTTGATGGATCTCCGGCGATCGCGCGTAGTACTCGGAGATAGCACGCTGATTTTCAGCGAGCACATTCACGCCGAAACGCTTCCGGGCATGCAGATGCGCGTGGGTGCGCGCGCGATGGTCAACGCACACCAATACCAGCAAGGGATCCATCGAAACCGACGTGAACGCATTCGCAGTCATTCCATGGACTTCTCCGGCCCGATCCACCGTAATCACGGTAACGCCGGTGGCAAAGCAGCCCATTGCCTTGCGGAAATCTGACTGGGTGACGCTCATGAAAGGCTGGCTTACCTGTTGCAAAATCTCTACGGGCAGCGGCGCACAGTCTCGTGCCTCTGCCTTTTAAAATTACCACGTCATGCGCACCGCGAGCTGAATCTGGCGTGGATTGAAAAGCGCTCGTGGCGTTCCATACGACGGGTTTGGCGAGCCCTCGCGGAAAAAGGGGCCCGTCCCGCAATAGCTGGGTCCGCCAGCCGGGCAAAAATCTGATGCTCCATAAGCCGTGTTGAAGAACCTGACGTTCAAGGTATTCAACAGATTAAACGCTTCAGCCATGGCCTGAAGGTGAAACTTCTCGGTAATGTTGAAGGTGCGTGACACTCGCAGATCTACCGTCTGATAGCTATCTCCCTTAAACGTATTTCTCGACTCGATGCCCACCCGATCATTGTTTCCGAAGATATCGCCATTAGAGTCAAAACCGGCAAATTTTGTGAAATAGTGCGGCGATTCAAGAGTGACGATGGTTGACAACTCCCAGTTGTTAACCAGGTGATTTACATGCGTCGGCCCATCGAAAGTGGCGTTGGCCACGAAGCGATGCTTCACATAGTCGGCGGAGACCGCGCGTTCTTTGTTGAGGCAACAACTATCCTGTGGAATGAGCACGAAGCTGGGGTTGGGTCCGTTGTCAATGCCCTTGGACCAGGTATAACTGACCCCCCATCCCACGTGGTGGTTGAGGCGTTTGTTGAAGTTGACCAAAAGTCCATCCCAAACAGAATCCCATTTGGAATCAGCCTCGAAGTCCACTGCGAAACCCAGAAAACCTGCGGGAATTGCACACCCGGTAAATACCGCGCATCGCACCCCGGGCGCAATCACCGGAGGAAAGCAGGGAAAATTGGCGCAATACATATTCTTGAGTCCCAGGTTGCCGCGGGAATCGTGGAAGGGGAGTTGCCCAGCAGGATCAGGCTGATTCACATTGAAGAAACTTCCCAGGTGAACGCCGCGCACATGCAAACCGGTAATGTCGAGGACTGCGTCCTTGAAAGGTTGGAATTCGATTCCCAAGCTTATTTGTGCTCCGTAGGGAGGCTTGTGATTTTTGTCGAAGCGCACGATCACCGCGTCGAGCGATGGATTCGGATAGACTGCGGCCGTGAGGCCCGGCCCTAACATGCCGGATAGTTCGGCAGCCATGGTGAAAGGGTCAGCTCCAAAGGCGGAAAGCCGAGTTTTTGCGTTCAGGTCATCCTGGACGTTCTCGCGCCCGGGAAATTTTCCAATGGTTCCACCGCATGAGGGAATCTGGCACATCAGCAAGGGGGAAGGAATGGTGCCATGGAAAAGACCTGCACCGCCTCGTATTACAAAGCTTCTCTGGCCTCCTACCGCGTAGGAAAAGCCGGCTCGTGGATCGAAGTTCTTGAGCGGATTATTGATAGCAGCGCTCGGCCACGTCTCACCTTCCCAGCGCAACCCATAATTAACGGTCAGATTGCTGGTGGCGCGCCACTTGTCTTCAACGAACAGGCCTTCATAAGTATGTCCAAGTTCACCTTTGGCCTGATTACGTAGCGCGGAAGAGATTGCGCCACCTTGATACACAGATGTGTTGAAGCTGGGTTCGTTGAAGCCTGAGGCTGCGTCAAAGCGTTCGAAAAAGATCACGAATGGATGCGGAGCTCCGACAAAGTCCTGACCCAGAAATGCATTCAAGCTGCCAAAATCCGCCTCGAACGGATAGAACAAGGGGAATGATTCGATAGTGTTCACGTGATTGAAGTCGCCACCGAATGAGATGGTGTGCCGCCCGGCTGTTTTGGTGACGGTATCCACGAATTCCCACCGGCTCTCCTGGTAGAAGTCCGGGTTGCCCCGGTTCACGCCCAGCGTAAAGACGTTCGACACTTCCAGGTGAGGTTGCGTGCTAACCACTGGAAAATCGAAAAAGCGATGAGCGTACTGCACGCGGGCCTCATTCACCAGCGAACTGGAGAAAACTGAAACGAAGTTGCCCACCAGCGACTGGTCACGGAAGTTGTTGTTCTTAAATCCAGAAGGTAAATCAAAGCCATCGTTCAAGGGAGAGAGATTCGTGGACCGCTGATCGTTGAAGAAGTAACGCACGAACACGGAATGCTTTTCGTTGAATGAGTGGTCCAGTTTGACCAGGAAGTTGTCATAGTTGATGGTGCGGTTCACGCGCAAGTTCTCCGCCGGCAAGCCGAAGACGTTAACCTTGGCGCTGTTGATGGCGTCGATATTGGTCAGAACTGCCGAGTTGTAATACGGGGATTCGCTGTGGCGCTGGCCTTCGTAGTTACCGAAGAAAAATGTCTTGTCCTTTACAATCGGGCCTCCCAGCGTTCCACCGAACTGGTTCTGACGCAGTTTATTGAACCCGCCCGGTGCAGCCAGAGCATTTTTCGCATCCATGGCATCGTTGCGGAAATATTCGTATAGCGAACCGTGCAGATCGTTAGTTCCGCTTTTGGTAATGATATTGACAATGCCACCAACGGCCCGTCCAAACTCGGTGCTGTAGCTGCTATTCACAACCCGGAATTCCTGCACCGCCTCTTCGGAAGGCGTGGTCTTCTGAATACCTGAAGCGGTTGACATATTATCGGCACCGTCGATGGCGACGAAGTTGTAATGGATGTTTTGCCCAGCAAAGGACAGCTTCGTCACAGGTTCGATTATGACGTCGGTACTCCCGGAGGTCGTATCGCCAATGGTGACGCCAGGCGCGAGCAGGGCAAAATCAATGAACTGACGCCCATTAACCGGAAGTGATTGGATCTGCTGCTGATCAATTACCGAACTGACCATTGTGCGGGTGGGTTCCGCGACTTCGCCCACATCTTGTACTGTGACTTGCTGCGTCACTTGGCCTACCGGCAAGTTGAAGTCCAGGTTGCCCGACGATCCAATGTCGAGATGAATCTTTTTTGCCGCTTTCTGGAAACCGGATTTCTCCGCCGTTATCGTGTAGTCGCCCGAGGGAAGTAGGGTGATCTGGTAGTCTCCGGTTGCGCTGGCGGTGGTCGAACGAGTCAAGCCCGTCGCGGGATTGGCAGCCGTGACTGTCGCGTCCGAAATCGCAGCACCGCTGGTGTCATATACCCGGCCCTGGATGGTAGCGGTCACTACCTGGGCTTGCGCCGGCAAAAGCAATACGGCACTCAGCGCACAGCACAGCACTTTCAACCGCACGAACGGCCGAGTCGTTCGGACGTGACCTTCCCATCGTCTTTCCTTATTCCAATTGCGACTTATGGACTGATGTGTGGGCAGATGCGCAAAGCAGCCAACGCCAGCAATGATCTTCCCTTTAAACCCTTCAATCCAGTGAGGCTCCATTTTTCCTCCATGTCGCGTCAGCGAATGCCTTTGCTACAACCGATTGGTTATGTCACCAATCTCCCATTGGTCTTCGAGATCTCTCCATTCATTACCCGAGTCAGGCGCAATTCTGAGTCATCCAGATGTAGTGCGAGCGCCCTGGCGCATTGTTTGAGCTTGCCGGAACTTAGCAATTCGTAAATCTCCGCGTGCACAGGGACGAGAGCGCCGGGATTATCATGACCGCGATCAACTAGCACCATTCCCACTCGCAACTCTCCAATCACCTTTTGATAGAACGATTGCAGGCGCTGGTTCCGGTGAAGACGAATCAAAATCGTGTGAAACTGAAGGTCGAAGCTGACAGCGCGGACCCAATCGCTTGCGCGGATGGCCGCTTGATACTGCTCCAACGCTAGCTGCAGATCGGAACGAAAGTTAGCATTAGCGTGTTGGGAGACCGCACCTTTTGCCGCAAGCACCGCGGGTATTTCCAGCATGCGCCGTAGTTGGTAGATTTCCTGAACATCGCGAACCGAAAGCTGAGAGACGGTAACTCCCCGATGAAGATTTCGTTTCAGCAATCCTTCCAGTGAAAGGATTCTCATGGCTTCGCGCATGGTGTTACGCGAAACTCCCAACGATGAAGCGAGTGGAACTTCCGGGAGAGACGTTCCGGGGCGCAATTCACCGTCCAGTATTCTCTGTCGGAGGACAGTTGCAACCTGATCGGCGACGCTCACCCGGTCAATCTGTGTGGGCAGCATAAATTACGATTGCG
Source organism: Acidobacteriota bacterium (assembly GCA_003225075.1). GTDB lineage: Bacteria > Acidobacteriota > Terriglobia > Terriglobales > Acidobacteriaceae > Gp1-AA124. Next base: position 39,041 of record QIAP01000004.1, read on the forward strand.
GAGGGTAAACGGCAGGCATGTTGCACCTAACTTGTTCAAGTTGTCAAGTGTTGAAACATTCACCAATATTGTCTGTTAAGATTGAAATCCTTTCGACTTAATTTTCGATGTTTTCTGATAATGACGTTTTTACAAGTTCCTAGTAGTAGAGGCGTGCGGAAAAAATCCGCTGACGGCAAGTTTTTCGTCTCATGTATGATTTCGGTTTCCAGCCTGAGTCTGCACTGGAATGTTCTGTTGGTCCCAGGTTTTGTATAGGTCGAACAGGCTTAAGATATTTGAATCGGAAATCATGTGGTCAGCCTTTTTGCAGAAAGTTTGACTTGCCCTCCGCTGCAGTGCTCTGTGGCAGAGATTCGCGCGGGCTTACCTCTCTCGCGCGAGATCGCCTACCGATGGATTCGGTGTAGCGACGAAGAGTTACCCGACCTGCTTTCGGCTGCGGTCGCTGCCAAGGAGCGGTTCAAACCCAAGGTCATCACTTATTCGCGAAAAATATTCATTCCGCTGACTAATCTTTGCCGCGATTATTGCGGTTACTGCACGTTTCGCCGCGATCCGGATGAAGCCGGCGCGCATACCATGACTCCCGATGGAGTACTCGCCGTAGTTCGCGAGGCCGAGAAGTTGGGATGCACCGAAGCCCTTCTCAGTCTGGGCGACAAGCCCGAACTGGCGTTTCCGGAAATGCGCGCCACGCTGCGACGGTTCGGCTACAAGTCGACTCTGCAATATCTTGAGGCGATGTGCACACTGGTGCTTCAAGAATCCAGCTTGCTTCCGCATCCCAACCCCGGCCTGATGAGCGCCGAATGGCTGAGGCGACTGGGTGCCGTTTCCCCCAGCATGGGCTTGATGCTCGAAACCACCAACGCCGCTCTGTTAGGCCCAGGCGCAGCACACGACAATGCACCCGACAAAGTACCGAAGAAGCGGCTGCGCACCGTCGAAGAGGCAGGTAAGTTGAATATTCCATTTACGACTGGATTGCTTATTGGGATCGGCGAAACGCCGGAAGATCGGGTTGATACGCTGCTGTCGATAAATGAACTGCACCGCCACTATGGGCACATCCAGGAAGTAATCGTGCAAAATTTTCGAGCCAAGGCAAAGACCCGCATGCGGAATTTCCCTGAGCCGACGCGCGGAGACATGTTACGCACAATTGCGGTAGCTAGACTCTTGCTCCCAAACGTCAATGTCCAGGCGCCTCCAAATTTGTCTGCTCCTTACTACGATGACTTGCTGGATGCGGGCATCAATGATTGGGGCGGTGTTTCACCGCTAACGCCGGATTTCATCAATCCTGAAAAACCTTGGCCGCATCTTGAACAACTTCGAATACGAACCGAGCGAAAAGGATACCGCTTGCAGCAGAGACTGCCGGTGTATCCGGAGTTCGTGGCGACAGTGATTTCGCGACCCGGCTTGCTGGCTGATAAAGTAAGGGCGGTTGCGGATGCCGACGGGTACGCTAGGGGGCTGGAATGATCGTTGTACTGACCGGTGGGACGGGAGGGGCCAAGTTCGTTGATGGACTTCGCGAAGTCGTCGCACCCGAAGAACTGACATTGATCGTCAATACCGGTGACGACCTGCTCTGGTGGGGACTGTACGTCTCTCCCGACCTCGATTCCATCACCTACGTACTCGCTGGACTTCTTAGCAAAGAGCGAGGCTGGGGCGTGAAGGGCGATACATTCTTTTGCCTGCAGGCAATGGGACATCTGGGACAACCCATCTGGTTTCAGGTGGGCGACCGTGATCTCGCGGTCCATCTGTTGCGATCGAGACTGCTCGCGGAAGGCAAAACCTTATCTGAGACAACGGCGCAGATCGCTGCGCGGTTAGGCGTGAATGCACGTATCTTGCCCATGAGCGATTCACGGGTCGAGACGCGCATCGGAACGCCCATCGGTGAACTTAGTTTCGAAGAGTACTTCGTGCAACGCTGGTATCAGGATCCAGTTCAGTCGGTGCGATTCGCGGGTGCGGCAGAGGCGGAGCCTGCGCCTGGAGTTGTGGATGCGATCATGTTGACGGATTCAGTACTGCTCGCTCCCAGTAATCCCATCACCAGCATTGGCCCCATTCTGGCAGTGCCGGCGATCCGCCAGGCGTTGCGCGATACCAAAGCGCTGGTTGCCGCCGTGAGCCCGATCGTGGGTGGAGCGCCGGTGGCGGGACCGGCCGGAGTATTGATGGAATCTCAAGGACTGCCAGTCTCCATTGCAGGGGTGGCACAAGCCTACCGCGATTTTCTTGACTTGTTGGTGGTTGATTTGCGTGACGAGAGTGCTGCCGAACACTTACGCACCCTTGGCGTGCGCGTGCAATGCACGAACACCATTATGCGGACTGCCGAAGATAAGGCTCAACTGGCGCGAGCGGTAGTCTCCTTTATTTCGAAGGAAAGCGCGGCCCGCGCCGGCGGCGTTAAACAACAATGATTCTAATTCCCGTCAAACATCTGAAAGACGCGAAGCAGCGCCTTTCTCCAGTGCTCGATCGCGAGAGCCGGTTCGCTTTAGCGCAGGCAATGTTGCAAGACGTCCTTGAAACCTTAGGCAGTTGGCCGAATTGTCCTGAGGTAGCGGTCGTCAGCAGCGATCCAGTCGGGCTGCAGTTGGCGCGCAGCTTCGATTTTCAGGTCATCCTCGACCAGGCCAACCTGAGTGAAACTGACGCGATCGAAAGAGCAACGCAAATTTGCGAATCGCGCGGTATTGAGAACACCCTGGTGA
>QIAP01000195.1 GCA_003225075.1 Acidobacteriota bacterium
TGCGGTCTCGGTGCAGCGTAACGATCTTCCCACCTTCTTTTCTCGCATCTGGCGCAAGAATCCGATTATCGTCAGCTCGAGCGCGACCGCGGAAGCTTTTAATCCATCTAACTCCGGTTCCATAGCGGGCGGCCAAGGGGTGCCCGTGGTTCCTCACTGTGTAAAGCCGTGGATCATTCCGAATCGCGATCCTGACCACGGAGGTGACTCCTTCTTCGACCCCACCGGTACCACCGGCATCATCACCCATCCAGGACCGAACCCGACTGGGGTAATCGGCGAACTGATTACGCTACAAGACGACTGCCAGCCGCCACCCGGTAACCTTTCAGGATGTGCGTGGAACAAATTGCAACCTAATCCTCCTGTCTGGGCACCTCCCAATAAGCTTGAATATGTTCTGGCATCCATGTCTTCCCCGCCCAGTACCTCGCTGCCGTCCTGCGCGGGATCGTCAGTCTACGAACAAAATATCGAGGCATGTAATCCCACGCCATTTTCGTGCGTAGGAGCCAATAATGGAACCGTGGACTTTAGCGACTATACCCACCAGGATACGAAGAACGGTATTGAGTGTCTGATCCACCAATCCGGCCCGGATACGCTCGATCCAACTTCTCCTCCGCTTGTCCGAGCGGGGAGCGGTAATCCCTTGCTGGGAACTGTCAAGTCAGGAGATGTCATCACTGTGAGCGATTCGGTCATCACGATCCCGATCTATGACGGCGCGGCCATACCGAATACCGGGCAAGTTAAAATTATTGGTTTTATGCAAGCGTTTCTTAACCCAGACGGTGTTAGCGTGTCTGGGAATGGGACGTTTGATATCAAGGTACTGAACATCGTCGGATGCGACAGCACTAGTGGGACCTCGCCGATTTCCGGCGGTGGAATTTCCCCCATCCCCGTCCGCCTCATCCACCAGTAAGTCCTGTAAGTAGGACTTGGTCTAATCCGGCGGCGGTTCCTCGTCGGGCGGCACATTCTGATCTGGAGGAGCGGCGGATACGACAGCAGGGTCAGACTGGATGCCTGACGTTTGGAGATTATGCACTTCATTTATGGGCGCGGATGCGCCTGAAGCCAAGGGAGCGACATCGCCTGCTCCACCGAACCGCGGACTAAGAATGACCCGCTGTAAAATGGCAGCATCCCCATCCGCTCCCAAGATGATGAAGTTGTAGTGCGAACCATTCAGCAGCGCTGCCAGCACTTCTTTCGGTGGTGCAGGACCCAGACTAACCGCCACCTGTTCCTGCTCTGCTCCCGCGGGAACGGCGATATCGGCTCCGGTCTGGCGATGTATTTCGTAGAGAACCTGCGCCAGCGTAGCCTTCTGCGTCCTTACGCTGAGTAGCCCATCCTGGAACCTGACATCAACCGGCAATTTGTTGCGAACAGGCGCCACGCTCCGTTGTCTTGCACTCTGCTGGCTTAGCACGGTTTGTCTCACAACAGGCAGTGATTGGTTCTGGTACAACGCGGGCCGGATCGGAGGATTTGCCGACGCCGAGGCATTCGGTTCAGTGCCAGCAACCAGCTTCACAATAACTATGTTGCCGGAGGGAAAGATCTGAAAGTTCTGCGGCGCCTTCAAGTCGAGCACGACACGCGTGGTTGGGGGATTAGCCTCGAACAAGCCAACCCGAACGTCCTTGACGTCGCCGCGGTTCACAGAGAGATTGCGCAGCCCGCTTCCCGGAACAGCGTTTGGGAAATCAATGACCAGGCGATCAGGCCCGGTCAACACACGAGTCTGTGGAGTGACCTGCTGGCTGGCGTCAATCTCAATCTCAATGTCGTTGCGCGTCCCCAGCACTGTGACCCGACGGATGGTCGCAGACTGACCACTCGCTGCTCCTTCGATTTGCTGTGGGATTGCTGCCAGCGCATAGGATGGCGCGACCACACAAATGCTCAAGAAGCGAGCGAGAGCCGCCTTGGGGAGGGTGTACATATGGTCCTTTTTTGAGGTACTACGAGAATTCTAGCAGCGTAAGGCAAGCAGAGATCAGTACTTAGGTATTAGCCCCCTGTGGCAGAAACCTCGTATCCCCAATTCTCATGGTTTTGCAGCCGACGGTCCGGCGCGCGATTCGAGTATTTTCCCTAGAAGATCATCCTGTCCTGCAACCCTCTCCAGGTGCGGGTTTTGCTCTCCGCCATGATAAGGAATGGCGAAAGTTCTGAAGAATTGGGCATCTTCTACCAACAATTCCAATGATTGTTGCGAATTCTGGGATGCCCGCAGTGCCTCGCGCACCCCTTGTTTCGACCAACCTCGTCCATTGACGGCGACAAGCTTCATCCCCGGTCCTGCGCCAGCCAGATAAGCGGGCGAGCCCGGAATTACATCCACAAACTCTCCATTCTTGCCAACCAGCAAACCCAGGGAATACGTGAGGTCCACAATGTCGCTCAACTTCTCACGGGACTGAACAAAGGCATTCGGCTTGTCGTTATAAATCAGCCGCCAGCCTCCGCGCTCAATTCCGCCGAGCGGTGCGTGCGCGCTGGTTGAGGTCACTCTCTCCCTCAGCAGAGCGGCCCAGTTATAAGGAGTGACATCGTTCAAGGTATGCACAATGTCATCGAAGGTGTAGGGGACGACTTGCGGCGGTCCACTCTGCCCTCCATGAAAACGTCGGCTGAAATCGTCCAGCGAGCGCTGACCGTGCGTCTGCTGGCGAATAATCGTGTCCACCTCGAGCCAAATCAACTCGCCCTCAGGATAATAATCAAGGCTGCGCCGCCAACTCTCCCATTCCGGCCCTGCCATGCGCAGAATCTGAACTGAGCGCGCCGTATCTTCCAGCGGACGCCAGGTGCGGCCCACCCGGTGGTCCAGCATTGCCGCGGTCTCCGCGAGAGCTTCGCGATATTGCTCGGGAGACCACAGACCGCTGCGCGCCGTCAACACATCCCCCAAATACTCAGTAAGACCCTCGTAAACCCAGAGCAAATCTCCGATCATGGGCTCCTGATAATTGCGTGTTGCCAGGCCTGCCGGCCGGCGGTATTTGCCGTTCCATGAGTGGACGAATTCGTGCGGCAGAAGCCCGGCTTCGAGCAGGTGTAGGCTGGGATCATTTAGTGTGCGTTCCGCTACACTGTTGTCACTGGATTCGTGGTGCTCGAGCCCGTGATGTCCAACCTGATCGCTGAACGTGTAGAGAAAGTGATATTGACGGTAATGACGCGCTCCGAACAGCAGCCCGGTCTCAGCCACCAGTTTTTTATAACTTTCCAAATCTTGCTGCGTCATCTCGAGGTCGGGGTCGCTGTCACCGACCAGATCCATCAAGTGGAGCGGATTTTCTCCCGCCGAAGTGAGTTGTATCTGCCGGTAATGACTGCCGGCGATTAGTGGTGAATCCACCAGTTCGGTTAGTGAAACGGGATTGAACTCTACAACGCCGTCCGATTTGCGGTTCATCCCTAATGCACTTCCGAACTTCCACCCCGCGGGCAGCCGTACTGATGGAATAACCTCCACGCCGTCCGAACTCATTCCCTGCGGATAGAGCACGACCTGGTTCCAGTTCAGATCCAGAAGATTGCTCGATGCCGATGCCCCGGAAGCACCCGCGCTGCCCGCATTTGTGAGGTCATCGAACGAGACCACAATCTCCCTCAGGCCCGCAGGCACTTCAACGTGGAACGCATACATATCCACGGGATCGCGCTGCCATGGCAATGTCAGTCTCCCTGCCTCCATGCGCAGTCCGGTGAGATTAGCAATGGGGCCGCTCGGGCGGTGGTTTCCTGGAATCCACTTTGGATAAACCAGTGTCATGGGCCCCGGTTTGGCAGGCAGAGTGAGCTTGGCATGATAGATATTGCGCGGGGCTTCCGTGAGATCTACGAAAAGGCGAATGGATTCCCCCTGCACTGCGCCGGAGGGAAAGATCGCAATCGAAATCAGAAAGAGCCTGGTTGCATGAAGAAATGGGCGCACTCGAACAATTGATCGAAACATAAGGTGTGAGGTTAAAGGAGAACCGCAAGGCGGGCAAGCAACCGTCGCAAATAGGTGCTAATTGCGGGACAATTTTGCACGATACCGCAGGTACACTCCCGCCAGACCTGATGAGACCAGCAGAATGGTTCCAGGCTCGGGCACAGGGGCCGGAGGCGGTCCCGGAGGCGGCGGGGAGCTCGGACAATGTTTTTCTTTCTTCTCGTCGTCCACGATTCCGAGCTTCTTCTCGTGGTTCTCTTCCGCGGCGGTTTCGCAACCACCCGAAGAAATTGCCGGCGGGAAAACCGGCGGGAACCATCCGCCCCCAGGTATATAGGACAGCCCGGAATTAGGGCCCGGAGCTACCGCGGGATCCAGCCCGGGGAATTGAGGTCGCGTCAGCAACGCTGAA
>QIAP01000196.1 GCA_003225075.1 Acidobacteriota bacterium
TTATTTTGGCGTTTCTGGCGGCTCCGTAGGGGTCGTCCGGCGACGGTTTCGGAGATCGCTTGGGGGGCGCGACTCCCCTACCATCGTCGGGGCCTGTACGGATTGTTACACGCGTATGCTCATTGGGGGCTCGTGATCCCGCACCGTGGTGTGGATGGTCGGCTCCTTTACCGCCTCGGCGATCGCGGCCGGGAGCGCCTGGCCTGGCTCCGGACTCGCTCAGAACACGATCTGTGAGGAGGGCTGGAGGCGGATTCGTCGGGAACCATCGACGGGAATTAGACGCAAATCTGAGGCGTACCGAGAAGGCTCCACGACATGGGGAACAGGCAACGCGCGCACGTGGCTGTCGTGGTGGCTGCAGCGCTCGGTTGCCAAACCCACCAATTAAAAGCCTTGCCGAAAATCCCATACCCTTTTGGCATAGCTCCGAAGGGTAATATCTTGGAATCCGCGAACAATTCTGTGTCTCCGTATCAAAAAGGAAGGTTTTCCACGCGATGCGCACGGGGCCGGGGTGTAGGCTCTTTGTTCAGCCACCTTGGTGGCCTGGGCAGAACAGAGTAGTAACGGGCACCTCGGCCCTTTCAATGTCTCAGATGTGCTTTCAGCACGGTTTCTACCTGGATTTGCACAGCGGTACAAATCCCGTCCCGACCAGCGGTGGGCCGTTTGAGTGCCAGCGATTGGGCCGTCCAGCCGAAACGCATGCCGAGAACAAATCAATGCACCGTTCTTCGTCATCGGCCTGTGGATGATAGCTCCAAGGCACCGCAAGCAAACCGGATACAGGTCTGCACTTTTCTTGCTTGACTATTAGAAAGGTAAGTATAGAGTGCAGCTACATTTGTGCAACCCTCCGCCCCCGCGCGGACGCGGTCCGCTGCGCAGGCACGTAGGCTCCATTGTCCGCGCAACGGAGGTTGCCATGCCCGCAGGGAAAAGAATCATCCTTGTGATCGATGATGAGCAGCAGCAGCTCAGTCTGCACGAAATGGTCCTGGAACACTCGGGCTATACCGTTCTGACTGCGAGCAGCGGCCGCCAAGGGATTGCACTCCTTTCCTCTTGTACCGTTGATGAAGTGCTGCTCGATTATGAAATGCCAGAAATGGACGGTGGAAAGGTCGCGGCCGAAATCAAAAAGACACATCCGGAATTGCCCATTCTCATGCTTTCAGGCCACGAGGCGCTGCCCGAAAGTGCGCTGCAATTCGTGAACGGTTTCGTCTCCAAAGGAAATGCTCCGACATTCCTGCAATTAGCCATCCGGCAGCTATTGCCTCGTACGGAGAAGCGAAAGCTGAGAGGGATTGGCCTGCGTCGCTCGACGAAATGTGCATAATCCTCCGCAAAAAATAATTAGATTCCGGGTGTCGGCAGCGTGCATACCCGCCGCTTGCCAGTCTTCCGACAGTCAGATCGAGCCCCAGCCCCTTAGCTTGTAAGCCTGACGAGCTATTTCTGCGACTGCTGTGGCAGCCGAGCGTCCTCATCGGTGACGAACACACAGCCTGCCCTCGGTGGTGAAGTCCGCTTGCGACGCCATTTTGCCTCGGTTTGCACATTCCCAAATTGCGCCGGGCCGTGTCGTGAGCGGATTTCAATCGACAGGACGACACAGAAAATCAGGCCAGCACCCAGCTCGATACACAACCAGGGAAACGCTTGCACCATTTCTCGTCATTAGCCTGTGGAGGGCTGCACACATAGAGGCAAATAAAGGAAATAAAGTTGCGAGTTTTTGGTGGACTTCAAAACTCTAAAGAGTAGTTTCCTTATGCATTCCTCCCCCCGACCTGCTCTGCCCAGAGAGCGCGCTTCAACCAGTGGACGAATTTATCGCCAAAGAAGATCCGGTCGAGTTCTTGCGCCTAGCAGTTCAGCCAACTGTTGAGTCGTGGCGAAAAGCGAAAGCCGTAAGACCCGTAACCGCCGTTCAGAACCAAGACGGTGGGCCTAGATTTGGGGACAGCGAATCCTTCCCAGGAGCCTCAACATGAATCGTCGCGCACTGGCCAAAGCGAAGTCGTACTCCGTCCAACAACGTGAAGAAGCTCCGCAGTCAAGACGCGCCTCATTCCCCATCGTCGGCGTCGGTGCCTCGGCGGGTGGCTTAGAGGCATTCACACAACTGCTAAAAGCCTTACCGTCGCGGACGGGGGTGGCGTATGTGCTTGTTCAGCATCTGGACCCGACTCACGAAAGTGCACTGACTGAGCTCCTGACGAAGACGACCGAGATGCCTGTCAGGGAAGTAACTGATGCCACGCTGGTGGAACCTAATCATGTGTATGTTATTCCGCCCAACGTGGACATGGTCATTTCACAGGGAATACTGCGGCTAACACCCCGTACAGAGACGTGTGGCCATCACATGCCTATCGATCGTTTCTTAAGCTCGCTCGCGGAGGACAAGGGGAGCAATGCGATTGGGGTAATTCTTTCAGGAACTGCTTCCGACGGTACCTTGGGATTAGCAACGATCAAGGCAGAGGGGGGCATTACTTTCGCCCAAGATGAAAAATCGGCCAAATTCGATGGCATGCCCCAGAGCGCCATCGCCGCCGGCTGCGTGGATTTGGTTCTGCCGCCTGACGGGATTGCCGAGGAGCTGGCGAGAATTTGTGAGCATCCGTATGTGGCCCATTCTCCATCCTCAAAAATCGCTGAATTGATACCCGACAGCGATCCCCACCTCAAAAACATCCTCCTGTCGCTGAGAATGGCAAACAAGATTGATTTTTCCGATTACAAGCCCGCCACTATCAAGCGGCGCATTCTGCGCCGGATGACTCTGCACAAAATAGAGAAGGTGAAAGAGTACGCGCACTTTCTTCAGCGCCATCCGGCTGAAGTCGAGGCTCTGTACGAAGACATCCTCATCCATGTGACTAGCTTTTTCCGAGACCCCGATGCCTTTGAAGCGCTAAAGACGGAGGTGCTTCCTACCATTCTGAAGCATAGGTCAGCTGAGGAGCCCATCAGGATTTGGGTGCCAGGGTGTTCAACGGGCGAAGAAACCTACTCGTACGCCATTTCGCTGCTCGAGTTCTTGGGCGCTAGGAGAGCTAATATTCCGATCCAGCTTTTTGGCACGGACCTCAGCCAGGCAGGCATTGACAAAGCCCGGGCGGGGGTCTACCCGGAAAGTATTGCGGCCGATGTCTCGCCGGAACGGCTGCGACGCTTTTTCGCCAAAGTGGAAGGTGGCTATCGAATCGCCAAAACGGTCCGCGATATGTGTGTCTTCGCTAAGCAGAACCTTCTCCAAGATCCGCCTTTTTCTCGCATACACCTTATCAGTTGCCGCAATGTGCTGATCTACCTCGGGCCGGTTTTGCAGAAAAGGCTAATGCCCATTTTTCATTATGCTCTGAAGC
>QIAP01000197.1 GCA_003225075.1 Acidobacteriota bacterium
GTCCGAAAGGAAAATGTAGAGGTCGAAGGCAATGGTGAAAGCAAGGGTGTGAATTTTGAAGTTATCCGTCTCAAGGCCACTTCCACCAAAGAACGCCATCTCTTGATCATGTTCGAGGATGCGACACCCGCGGGTCGGCCTGAATCAGCGGAAACCATGGCGACAGAGGTAAGACCTGGCAAGGGCGGAAAGCAAAAACGTAGTAACCGTCAGACTATCCAATTGAAACAAGAACTGGCTGCTACCAAGCGATATCTGCACTCCCTGGTCGAGGACAA
>QIAP01000005.1 GCA_003225075.1 Acidobacteriota bacterium
CCATACGGCACGGTTTGCGCAGTCTTGTGGAGCAACAAACCGATTGGAAAGTTTGCGGTGAGGCGGAAAATGGCCGCGACGGTATCGATCAGGCAAAACGGCTCCACCCCGATTTGATTCTTCTCGACCAGTCCATGCCCGTGATGACCGGTCTCGAAGCCGCCCGCGAACTTCGACGGCTCATGCCCAGAGTGCCCCTGCTCATGTTCACCATGTTTAAGAATCCTTTCTTCGAGCGGGAGGCACACGCCGCCGGGATCAGTGTGGTGAAGTCGAAATCAGAGGACGTTCAATCGCTGTTCATGAGTATGCAGGAATTGCTCGAATCTGCAGCCCGACCGCATCTCGGCTAGATCGTTGGGTTGGGAAATCTCTGTTTCCGATAGGCTGTTAAGTGAAAGACTTTGTCGGTTCCGGCAAGTTTCTCGATGTGGCTGATCAAGCCCTGCGCGAAAGGCATCGCAAGTCCCGCCACAAGAAATTACCCATTGAAGAAATCTTCAAAAGAGCCACAGGCCGGGAGATGACTAACAGCGAACGGGTGGCATTCCGCATACCCCTCATCAAGATGCGAAAACCGAAAATCAAACCCCTGGCCGCTTAACCGCAATCGGAGACATTTAACTTGTCCGGTCCTTCAGCCGGATCACGAATTTCAATCCCGACCACACCTCATCTACCGCGCACACTTTCACATCTACCAGTCCAATCTCCAACCCAATCCTGCGCACTTCGTTCTCCGTCAAGTCGGTAATAACTCCGGAACTTTTCTTTGGCCATGCTACCCATAACATGCCCGCGGGCTTTAATTGCTTCGCCCTCCGCGAGAACTCCTTCTTCAACTCAGCCTGCGTCTTGACGAACAGAAACACGAAGTCGAGGGGGCCTTTCTCCGCCAGTTCGCACTTGGCAATTGCCTTTTTCAGTTCCACGTTTACACTTGCTGGCACTCCCAGCATCGCGAGCCGAAAGCCGTCCTTGATGCCGAGCTTCTTAGGGAGTGGGGTGCCAGAGTATCCAGCCATCCGAGTAGGTAGAACTATTGCGCTGGCGCGTAGTAGCCGCGTCGTGCGCGGACGTGCAGGTTCTTGTGATTCTGCGCCAGGATTTCGATGGTGCGATAGCGGCCATCAAAAGTGAAGTCCGCCGGCTTGTAGGAAAGCGCGTACTGGCTGCGAAGTTCGTCCTGAATGACCGCGAAATCATCGGCCACGTCGCGGATCTGGAATGGGAAGAACGCTCGTCCCCCGGTCGCCGAAGCAATTCGCTCCAGGATCTTGTCCCCCGATTTCTTCATGCCGCTGATGTTGGTGCTGATGGTGTAGACGATCACTTCCGCGCGCTGCGCCATCTCGATGGCCTCTTCGCGCGTAACATGGCTCTGGTTATCGTCGCCGTCGCTCAGCAAAATTATGGCGCGCCGCGTCGGACCCGCTTGCGGCGCCTTCATCAGCTTGTCCCGGCAGACGAAGTACAGTGCATCGAACAATGCCGTTCCGCCCCCCGGCCGCAATGAACGCACCCCCCGGGACAGCAATTCTGTATTGTCGGTGAAATCCTGGGTCACCTCCGGAGTCACGTCGAATCCTACAATCAGCGCCTTGTCATAGCGGCGCCGTATGATCTGATTGAGAAATTCAATCGCCGATTCTTGTTCAAACTTGAACCGGTCGCGCACCGAATTGCTGGCATCTACCAGCAGTCCCACTTGCAGCGGCAGGTCGGTCTCATTGTGGAAACTCCGGATTTGTTCCGCCGGCTTGCTGTCATCGAGGACCCGAAAATCATCTTTCTTCAAATCCTTCACATAGCGCCCATGCTTGTCCGTCACCGTAAACACCACATTCACTTCGTCAACCCGTTTGCGCACCGTAGGCAGAGACTCGTCTATGGCCTCTTTGTCGGAATCTGTTGGGGTTCGCTTGGCGTCATTGCTGGATTCCTGCGTCGCCGACTCGGCACCCGTTTTCGGATCAGTCGCCGGCGGAGTGTTGGCGGATTGTGGGGACCCTGCTGGGCGATTGTCCGATTGAGCTTCGGTCTGATTGTCTTGTGCTGGCGCGGTCGCCTGTGCTGCCGCTGCTTTCTTGCGGTCGTTCTGCTTGGCCTGATTTTGTTCGACCGTAGCAGAAGGCGCCGATGGCAATTCGTCCTGTCCCGCGCTTTGCGCCACCACCAAGGGCGCCAGCAGGGCTACCGCAATACACAAATGCATACCGCACAATTTCATGGGATACTCAATTATAGCCGGAACGCGATCCTTCGGATGGCTCAAAGCAAGGTAAGCAAGTCCTCGAGTTCTTGCGGCAAGGGACATGAGAACGAGAGCGCCTTCCCTGTGCGAGGGTGCTCAAATTCCAGAGCGGCCGCATGCAGAAAGTTTCGCCTCAAAGAAACTGGGAGATCACCGCTTTTACTTGCTCGGCTCCGCATTTCTCTCGGCGCTCCATACAGCGTATCGCCCGCCACCGGATGCCCCAGCGAGGCCAGATGCACCCGTATCTGGTGCGTGCGCCCGGTGTCAATCTTCACCTCCAGCAAACTAAACTTGCCGTAGCGCGAATCCAGACGACGCCGCACATGATAGTGCGTGATGGCCTCACGGCCACCCGCATTCCGCGTGCTCATGCGCGTCCGCCGCACCCGATCGCGGCTGATGCTGCTCGAAATCCTCCCCGAATCCGCCTTCAACCAGCCATGCACCAGCGCCACATACTTCTTCTTCACCTTGCGTTGCGCAAATTGCGCCGCCAATCGCCGGTGCGCCAGATCATTCTTGGCAACGACGATGAGCCCGCTCGTCCCCCGGTCCAGACGGTGCACAATTCCCGGCCGCAGTTCTCCGCCTAAACCCGAAAGGCTGCCAAAGCGATGCAACAGCGCATTCACCAGCGTCCCCCGATTGCGCGCATCTTCCGTCGCCCCCGCCCCCGCATGCACCATCATTCCGGCAGGCTTGTTCACTACCGCCAGATCCTCGTCCTCGTAAACAATGTCTAATGGGATTTCTTCGGGAATCGCCCGCAACTGCGTTGTCCTGGCAGGCCCCAGGATCGTGATGCGCTCCCCCCCGCGAAGCCGCAAAGAGGCCTTTCCCCCGGCGTCGTTGACCTTTATTTTTTGTTCTGCAATGAGCTGTTGCACTCTCGCGCGGCTGATCTCCGGTAGCTGCGTGACCAAAAACTGGTCCAGCCGCTTGCCGGTATCTTCAACACTCACAACAAATTGTGTGGGAAAGTCCACGGTTGCTGGACGCGTTTGCAGAAAATGAGGATTCTACCGCACAGCTTGCGCCGGAACCGCTCTCGCCCTCGGCCGCAGCCACCATATCACCCCGCCGGCAATCACCAGGCAGATGGAAATCAATTGCGTCCCCGTCATCACGCCGCCGAAAACTTCGCCCCGTCCCGGGTCGTCACGTAGGAATTCCAAAAAGAAGCGCGCCACCCCATAGAGAAATAAATACGCGCCAATAACCTGGCCATCGAACTTCTTGCGCTTGAGCAACCAGGTGAGTACAAAGAAGTTCGCCAGCTCCACCGCCGACTCAAAAAGTTGCGTAGGTTCCAACGCCCTGCCCAGCGGAGTTCCAACTAATTCGTTCGCCAGCGGATTAGTAAACGTTACCCCCCAAAAAGCATGCGTCGGTCTGCCCCAGCAGCAGCCGGCGGCAAAGCATCCCACCCGTCCAATCGCGTGTCCCAAAGCCAATCCAGGAGCAAAAGCATCAGAGGTCGCCAGCGCCGGCAGATGATGCTTCCGCATATACCATGCCGCACAAACCAGCGCCGCCAGCAGTCCACCCGAAAACACTCCACCCGCGCGCAATGTACTCACACTGAAAATTTCGCGAGGATGATTTACGTAAAAATTCCAATCAACCAGGATGTAGAGAATCTTCGCCCCGATAATGCCGGCCAGCACCACCAGAATTCCCAGATTCCAGGCTCTCTCCGGATCAATCCCCTGCTTCTCGGAATTACGCACGCTGATCCACAGCCCCACCAGCACTCCCAGGGACACCAGGAATCCATACGTGGGCAGGCCAAATCTTCCGATGTGAAAAAGTTGTGGAAACACTATTTTGTTAGATGCGGGAAAACTGAATTTGATAGGCCAAGTGTATCAGGCGAAACCCGGAAGAGAAAATTCAAGCCGACCCACTAAGCCGTGTGGAGGGCCGAGAATGAACCCGTCGTTAAACGGTGGGAACCCGCCGAGACCCATTAGGCATTTCCGCATGGCGGAACATTGCACACCGGATCGTATTTTCGAGTCAGGCTCCCGTTCATTCGGTGTTGGTTCAAAAATCGGTTACCACCATCACCAACCTTGTAGGCCGGCTTTCATTGTGGATGCTATGGGAAAACTCACGAACTACGCAAGAGGGGGATCGCAAAAAGATGGCATCCAGCTTGCTGAATGCCGAATTGCGGGTTCCGGGCAGTTCGCCTATCCCGCCCGCCGATGATCCTTCAGCACTTCATCCAACGCGTGGGAAAGCTGGTGGGCACGCTTCTCATAATTCACCGTACCGCCATCTCCCTTGCGCTTCAGCAAATGATATTCATCCGCAATATTCAGCGCCGCCAGCACCGCCAGCCGCACCGAATCAACAGTCGACGTCTGTTCCGCCACCGCGCGCATCTTCGAATCTACGTACTCCGCCAGCTTCAGAATATATTCCGGATCAGACCCCCGCAGGTTATACGCCTGGTCGAATATTTCCACACGCACGCTGCTATTGCTTGCGTCTTTTATTGGCTGCTGTTTGGTTGCGGACGCCATAACTTACACTCCTGTGAAGGGATTCACGCCGACACGAGCCAGCCTCCTAGCTCGCCGCCTGCTCTCCTGCCACGATTTCGATTTGTTGCAGCATCTTTTCCACGCGGCCGCGAATCTCTTCGCGGTCCTTGCGCAATTTCACCATTTCGCGGCGCAGCGTGTCGACTTCCTCTTCCCGCTCTTCCACTTGCGCCCGCAGTCGCTGGGCATCACGCTCCGCCACCGCTTTGGCCTCGCGCGCGCCCTTGTACAACTCAATAGTGCGATAAACTTTCTCTTCCAGTTCCTGAAAATCGTCGGCAGGAACCTGGGCAGATACCTCGTCAAGCGCCTTCACAGACATGGTTCCACTTCTTCCCTGAGAGATTTTTTAACCCTTCGAGCGCAGTATACCGCAGAAAGCTGTGGAAGACAGATGTATTGCCGGGCGGAATGTTCCAAAAGATGATTCGTGGATCTTTGCTCAGATTAAATTACTAAATTACCCAATTACAAAATTACTAAATTCTTGACGGCAGCCGCCGCAATCGCTTTCCCGCTTCATCCAGCGTTTCATCGCGCTTGCAGAACGCAAACCTCACCTGCCGCGCTCCATCCCGCGGATCGTTATAAAAACTCGATCCCGGCACCGCCGCCACGCCAATCTCCTTGACGAGGTAACGCGTGAACGCAAGATCATCCGCGAATCCAAACCCGCTGATGTCAGTCATCACGTAATAAGCTCCCCGCGGACGGAAACATTTGAACCCAGCTTCCGCCAGCGCCGGCATCAGCCGGTCGCGCCGTGCTCGATATCCGTGCGCCAGCTTCTGGTAATACTCGCTTGCCAGTCCGAGCGCTGCCGCCCCTGCTTCCTGTAAAGGTGCGGGCGCGCCCACCGTCAGAAAATCATGCACCTTGCGGATCGCATTCGTAATTGCAAACGGCGCGATCGTCCAGCCCACGCGCCATCCGGTCACGCTGTAAGTCTTCGACACCCCATTGATGGTGACGGTCCGCTCGCGCATTCCTTCCAGGCTGGCAATCGAAATGTGTTTCGTCCCATCGTAAAGAATGTGCTCGTAGATCTCGTCGGTGATGGCAAGCACGTTAAATTCCACGCACAGATCGCGAATCAGTTCCAGCTCTGCGCGAGTGAATACTTTTCCCGTCGGATTATTCGGAGTATTCAGGATGATCGCCTTGGTCTGGTTATGAAACGCCGCCCGCAATTCGCGCTCGTCGAACGTCCACTCTCCGTCCGCCATGCTCGGCGGACGCAGTTTCACAAACCTCGGCTTGGCGCCACTCAGGATCGCGTCCGGTCCATAGTTCTCGTAGAACGGCTCGAAGATCACGACTTCATCGCCCGCATTGCACACCGCCAGCAAGGTCGAAATCATGCACTCGGTTGAGCCGCAACAGACCGTGATCTCGGTTTCGGGATCGGCTGAAATCCCCTGCCAGACTTCCGTTTGGCGAGCAATCGCCTGCCGCAGATTCCGCGCTCCCCAGGTGATGGCGTACTGATTGATGTCGTTGGCCACCGCTTCCTGCGCCGCACGCTTGATGTCCGCCGGAGCAGGGAAGTCAGGAAAACCCTGCGCCAGGTTGACCGCCCCGTAGAGCATCGCCTGCCGCGTCATCTCACGAATCACCGACTCGGTAAAACGCTCAACCTTGTCGCTAAGAAATTGTTTCTGCTGAATCGCCGCATCAGCCATAGTTGCGTCAGACTAGCACAGGATTGGCCACGGAGACACAGCGGCACGGAGAGCAACACAGAAACAGCGTTCCGGAGAATTGGGCGGATTGACCAGAAAGGACACGACTTTTAGTCGTGCCGTAGAATCCGCAGACGTCTGAGGAGAAGCCCCTTAAATATAGCGGCTGGGAACGGGAACCTCTAATTGCAGCGGTTATACTGCCCAATAAGTCGGCTCGCTGATAGCGCGAAAGGAAAAGGGCCAGTGGATATGAAATTAGTCTCAGTGAACACCGGCCTCCCCCGCGAAGTCACCTGGCACGGGAGAAGTGTGATTACGGCCATCCACAAGGAGCCGGTCGAAGGCCGCGTTGCTTTGCGTAAGCTCAATCTGGACGGCGACCGTCAGGCGGACCTCAGTGTCCATGGGGGACAGCATAAGGCGGTCTACTGTTACCCACACGAACACTACGCTTACTGGAAGCGAGAGTTACCCCGCAGAGAGTTGCCTCTAGGAACCTTTGGAGAAAACTTCACCACCGATGGCCTACTGGAAGACTCAGTCCATCTTGGCGATCAGTTCTCAATCGGGTCTGCGGAAGTGATCGTGACCCAGCCTCGCCTTCCTTGCTACAAACTTGGTGTGAGATTTCAAGCCGACGACATGGTAAAACGATTCCTCGCAAGTGGTCGGACGGGGTTCTACTTCGCCGTCACTCGTGAGGGAGAAGTTGGAGCCACCGATGAGATCAAGGTAATTGCTCGGGACGCAAACCGGGTCCCAATCGGTGAAATCACTCAACTATATGTTGCCAAGAGATATGGCGATGCCGAACTGAATTCGGTGCGGCGTGCCCTGCAGGTTCCAGCCTTGCCTGAGAGTTGGAAAGAGTACTTCAGAGAGCGGCTGGAAAGGATGAATGTTTGAATGCGGTGCCCGCCGCCGCTGACTTAAAATCGCTTACCGCCGAGAGATCCGCTGCGTCCCACCCAACCCTTCCAGCGCCTTGATGATTCGTCCCGAGCACTCCGCCACTTCGTCCTCGCGTAGTGTCCGCTCGCGCGATTGGAACGTCGCGCGCAGCAAAATCGAATACTTACCTGCCAGGATCGCTCCGCCGCGAAAAATTTCCACCGGCACAAAACTGCGCAATCCGCTCAAATTCAGCGCTGCCACCCTCTCGTCAATTTTCTTGAACACCACCGAATCGGAAAAGATGAACGAGAAATCACGTTCCACCGCTGGATACCGCGGCAATGGCTCATAGCGCGCCTGCCGCAATTCGTGTTTGTACAGGCGATCCAGATACAGTTCCGCGACAAACACATCCTGCCGCAGCTTTCGCTCAGCAGCAATCTCCGCACGAATCTGCCCGAACTGCGCCACCGTCGCGCCATCCATCACTGCCCGTGCCGACCGTCCCGGATGGTAATAATCCGCGGTCTCGGCGTCGTAATCCAGCGTACTGAACTGAAATCCGCGCAACAGGCTTTCGACGTCTCCCTTTAGACTGCGAAAAACTTCCAATGCCACCGCGCTCTCCCCTTTGCTGATGTCGAGAATGCCGCCCTGAGGCAGATCGCGCTTAATGCTGCTCGCCGTGGCTCCCATGGCAACTTGCTTTCTCTCCACTGCTTTTTCGCCCGTTGCCTCGAACACATTGCCTGCTTCGAAGAGCCGCACGTTTTCACTGCCACGATTCAGGTTATAAGCCAGCATGCCAAGCATGCCCGGAACCATCGAAGTCCGCATGACCGAGGCTTCTGCGCTCAACGGGTTTTCCAGTTCAATCGCCGTAGCCGCGGAAAACTTCTTGGCATCATCCGGTGAAATAAAAGTAAGCGAGATGGCCTCGTTGTAACCCAGCGCCAACAAAGACGTGCGCAGCTTCCGGTCTTTTTCCGCGTCAGGCACTTCCACGACCGATCCCGCGTATGCCGGCAATGTATTGGGGAACCTGTCATAACCGTGCAGGCGCGCGATCTCTTCGATCAAATCAATTTCCCGCTCAATGTCCAGACGCCAACTTGGGATCTTCACGGTGAACTCAGTTGCGTCATACCTTTCCGGAATGATGTCGAAGCCCAGCCGGTGCAGGATGCGAAGAATCTCATCCGCTGGCAGCTGTTCACCGAGAATGCGGTGCACTTCCGAGACATGCAACGCCACCGGCGCCTGATCCAGTCGCCGCGCGATCACGTCAATCACCTCGCCCTGAAGATGGCCGCCGCCTGCGGCGAGAATCAGTTCGGCTACGCGATCGCAAGACAAGATAGTCGAATCGAAATCCGCTCCCCGCTCAAAACGATGCGACGCGTCGGTATGCAACCCGTGCCGCCGCGACGTCTTTCGAATCGTCACCGGGTCCCACCACGCCGACTCAATCAGAATGTTCCGCGTCTTCTCCGTAATCATGGTGTCGAAGCCGCCCATTACCCCGGCCAGCGCCACCGGCCTGCGGGCATCCGCGACCACCACATCTTCGGTCGAGAGCTTGCGCTCGACTCCATCCAGCGTTTTCAAAGTCTCGCCGGCGCGCGCTCGCCGCACGATGATCTTGCCGCCTGCGAGCAGATCAAGATCAAACGCATGCGTCGGCTTGCCCATTTCGAGCAGCGTGTAATTGGTTGCGTCCACCGCATTATTAATAGGACGGGAATCCATCAACTCGATCCGGTGCGCAACGCGTGCCGGGGACGGCTTGATCGCGACATCGTGGACAACCCGCGCCGTAAAGCGCGCACAGCCCTCTTTGTCTTCGATCGCAATCGGAATATCCGCTTTGCCTTGCGGCTTGGGCAATTTTGGCTCGATCGGCTTCAGTGGCAGGTCGTAGATCGCCGAACATTCGCGCGCCACGCCATAGTGATTCATGGCGTCAGGACGATTGGTAGTAATGTCCGTCTCAAAAACCGTGTCCTCGCCCTCGCCGCTGACCGACTCCACCGCCGTCCCAGTCAACGTAAGATCGTCGGCCAGTCGGCGATAGTCAACCTTGAGGTCAACGAAATCACGCAACCATTGTGGAGAAATTTTCATCGAGTTTAATCTGAAATCGGCGCTTCCATAAAGGTTGTCATCCTGGAGGTCGGCACTTCCATAAAGATTGTCATCCTGGAGGTCGGCGCTTTTTGCCGACCGAAGGATCTGGGAGAGCCCCCGCGCGCAATCGCGCCCCAGCGCGATTGCAATTAAGCGCGAGGCGAACTTCCTTACTGCTTTGCCCTACCCGAACTGCTCCAAAAACCTCACATCCCCCTGGAAGAACAACTGAATGTCATCCACCCCGTACTTTAGAATCGCAATCCGCTCCACTCCCATCCCGAACGCAAAGCCGCTGACCTTTTTCGAGTCATAGTCCACGAACGCATACACATTCGGATCAACCATTCCGCAGCCCAGCAACTCGATCCATCCGCCGCCCTTGCAGTTCGGACAACGTCCCCCGTCCCGATACCCCTTACCGCCACAGAAAATGCAACTGATCTGCACGTCAGCGCTGGGCTCAGTGAACGGGAAGAACGAGGGATAGAATCGCGTCTTCACGCTCGACCCAAACAGTGCCTTCATGGCGTGATCCAGCGTCCCTTTCAAATCGCAAATCGTGATGTTCGTGTCTACTGCCAACCCCTCAATTTGATGGAAGATGGGCGAGTGTGTGGCATCCGGCGCATCGTTGCGATGCACCTTGCCGGGACACACCACCCGCAGCGGCGGTTTCATCTTCTCCATGCTGCGAATCTGCACCGGCGAAGTATGGGTTCGCAACAGCAAACGCTCGCGCAGCGGTTTGGATTCCTGCCCCGCGATGAACAGCGTGTCCTGGGTATCGCGCGCCGGATGGTTCGGCGGAAAATTTAGTGCCTCGAAGTTGTAATAATCAGTCTCAATTTCCGGTCCTTCTTCCACCGAGTATCCGAGATTGCGAAACACCGAAACAATCTCATTCATCGTCTTGATGATGGGATGCTCCGCCCCCAGCGGCCGCCGAATGCCGGGGAGAGTGATATCGAGGCGGTCAGATGATAGAGATTTCTCGGTGGCAGAAGAAGAAGTCTTGTAAACGCTCTCAGCTTTATTGACGCTCCCTTCGACGCGTTTCTTAAGTTCGTTTACGCGTTGACCGACTTCGCGCTTGGCGTCTTTCGGAGCTGCCTTCAACCAAATGTCATTTATCTGCGTGAGCACGCCGTTCTTGCGCGCCATCCAGCGGTCACGAAAAGATTTCCAGTCGGATTCATTCGCGACCGCCGCCCCTTCCTTCTCCAAAGCGGCGAGCAACTCCGAAGACGCCTTTTCAAGCGCCTCCGCGGAGTAGTTCGCTAATTTGGGAACGCTATATGCCACGTCGCACCGAGAACCTCTGAATATTGTCATTCCGAATGGGCGTCAGCCCATGAGGAATCTGCTGTGAGCCCGTACCGCACAGCCATCCGAGAGGGGTGGCTAACCTAAGCTACGATTGGCCGAATGCTGAGTGCTGCCTTACGCCGCCCCGCCCAGCGCCCCTTTAGCTTGCTCGGCGAGGCTTTTAAAGGCAGCCGGATCTTTCACCGCCAGATCAGCGAGGATCTTGCGATCCAGTTCCACCCCGCTCTTTTTCAGCCCGCTGATGAACCGGCTATAGCTCAGCCCGTTCAGCTTGGCGGCGGCGCCGATGCGCACAATCCACAGCGACCGGTACTGCCGCTTCTTCTGCTTGCGGCCGGAATATGCGAACTTCAGGCCGCGCTCGACAGCTTCTTTGGCTGACCGGTACAGTTTGGATTTGGTGAGGAAATAACCGCTGGCGCGATCTAATATCCGTTTGCGCTTGGCGCGGCGTTTGGTTCCGCGTTTTACACGAGGCATGACTTGCTCCTTTTTTTAGCGTCCTATTTATTGGCGGCTGGAGGTAAGGATTTGTCACCGTCGGTGACATGAGCCTCTTCACACGCCTTCAGGCGCAAGCCCAATTTCTGGGTTGCACCCGGATTTTACGGGCGACGATCAAAAGCGATTCGCCCCATTTCGCGCGGGCGAAAGCGCCCGCACCACACATCCCGTCACTGATACGGGATCATGCGCGAGATTCTAAGCTGATCAGCATGACTCACCAGAGTCGAAGTGCCCAGTTTGCGTTTCCGCTTCTTGGCTTTGGACGTCAATATATGACGCAGATGCGAATGTCCGCGCTTGATCTTCCCGCTGGCCGTCTTCTTAAATCGTTTCGACGCGCCCTTATGTGATTTCATCTTAGGCATAAAAAAGTCCCCTAAAATTCAACAATCAGTACTCCGCACCGTCCCGACTTAAGCCATTAGCTATGGGTGCTTAGCCGTGGGTACTTAGCCGTGGACCCAGTCAGAGTTCGCCTAGACCTGCAACCGTCCCCTGATGGCTGAATGCTGAGTGCTGAATGCTAAGTATTCACGCCGGTCTGACCCGGTTCTGTGCCGGTTGCTGCGGCCTGTCGGTACTGGCTTTCTTGGGCGCCAGGATGGCATGCAGCGTATTTCCTTCCTGCCGCGGCCGGAACTCCACGATGCCGTTGTCCCCAATATCTTTAATCAGCCGTTCCAGAATCTGACGGCCAAGATTGGTGCGCGTCATCTCCCGCCCGCGAAAGAAAATCGTCGCTTTGACCTTGTCTCCATCCTCCAGAAAACGCAGAACATGATTCTTCTTCGTCTCGTAGTCATGGTCGTCCACATTAATGCGAAACTTCACTTCCTTGACCACGATCTGTTTCTGGTGCTTCTTGGCCTCGCGCTCTTTCTTCTCCTGCTGATACAAAAATTTACCGTAGTCCATGATGCGGCAGACTGGCGGGGTGGCGGTGGGCGAAATCTCGACCAGGTCAAGGTTCTTTTCGCGGGCCATTTTGAGAGCTTCGAATGGGGGCAGGATCCCGATTTGCTGGCCCTCGTCGTCAATCACGCGGATTTCCCGCGCACGAATGCGGTCATTGATGCGGATAAAACGTTTATCGATACAAACCTCCGCGCACTATGGCAGAAAGATGGAAAATTATAGCATGGGTGGCGCGACGCGTGCGCACGTGCGCACCCCAAGTGGCGCGCCGGTTCCCGATCACCCAGGGAGGATGGCCTGCCGAAAGCGGTACTTGATCGCTGCGCCTACCGGCCACTGCTCCCTAGGGCGGAATTTGAAGAATCCAGAGCTTCTCTGCGCAGTTCCGACTCAGTGTCGGAGAGTAGGTACTTTGCGGTGCGGACTTGCGGCATGGTGAAAGCCATGCCGCGATACGAATCCTATTGCGGAGGTGAATAAGAAATGAAACACGAAAAGCGAAAGTAGGATGGTTATGAATTTCAGCCGCTCTTTTTGGTCTTACGCTGCCGTTCCAGCCGCCGGTATTTTTCGATGTTGCCCTTAAGTTGTTTGCGGATGCGCTGTTGCTCTTCTTTGGCCAACTCCAGAGCCTGAATGGTTTTTTCGGCAGCAGAAAGGGCAGCGTCGGCTAGTTGGAGCCAGCGGGCATCGCGGGCACGGAACGCAGCTAGTTCGGCGTCTTCGTCCTGACTCAGTGGCTTCGGCATCGTGAGGATTTTTGCCACGCTGGTGGCAAAGATGCCGGACATAATACAAAGGTTTTATGCCTTGGTACGATACCTTACATAGTGTATTACTACTTTGTAACGGCAGGGAACGTTTCAGGATTGATCGGTGATTGCGGCTAATTCAGTTTCGAGGAGGCGGATATTCTGGTTCAATTTCTCCCAAGCCTCGAGTTCTTCCACCTGGTATTCGGCGGGATCATCAGCGGGAGTGGGAAATGAAAATGCTGCCTTTTCCTGATACAGGAGTGCGAGATTTTCGCGTATTTCCAGCGCGCGGCGATTCATATCCTCAACCGAGAGAATCATGCATTCGAATGCATCAATTTCTTTTCTGGCAGGCTCCTCGGAAACGTGATCGGATGTGCGACCACATCTGATGCAAAACCACTCTTCGAGTGCCGGATTCCATCTGATCTCTTCATGTCGCATCGCTATTCGGTTTGGAAGTTTCTGCGTGTTGCTGGCAAATCAGACGCTCCGCCTCATGAACAAGAATGCGAGGACGGAAATGCAATTTATGAGGGCCAATATGCACAAAGCCATCGCCTGAGGGCCCAGGGATCAGTGCTGCGGCCAAAGAGTTTTGAAATTCTGGGCATATCCAGAGCCGCCCATATGGAAAGCACTCCCCATGCAGCCCAAAAGACAACTGGAACCCTCAGCAAATGGGTCCGCAGCAACGACTCACCGGAGTCAATGCTGATTATCAGTACGATGCAAGGCAACAGGCATAGTAGTCCGAGGACAAGGAAGTGGATGGCGGCGTGGCTTAACAATCCGTGCTCGTCTTCATCCGGCGGCAACTCGAGATG
>QIAP01000036.1 GCA_003225075.1 Acidobacteriota bacterium
CTTGCTGAATCCTGAACAGAAGCAGCGTAGACTGTCATTGTCCCTTCTTAGATGCCTGCTGCAGTAATGAGAGGCATATCGTGGTTCCTCCACCCCCAAGTGGCTGCTCAAATCTTGCTAACAAGAAAGTTCTCCTGATCGACCGTACCCAACCCACGCGGGACGTGCGAGCTGCCCTTTTTCGCAGTCACGGCGTCAAGGTACACATCGCGGAGGACCTGCGTGCGGCACAGCTTCTCTGGCATCCCAATTTGTACGACTTGGTAGTGCTCGACGTGCGCAAACATCTCGCTGGGGAGGCTCGCGAATTTTGTGAACTGGTTAGGCGGGCGAGTCCAGAACAGCGGATCGCGTTCCTGGTCGGTCCACCAGTCTATCTGTCGCTTACGTGGCCGGATGACGTCATGGCTACAAGCGGGGAGCCACAGCAGTGGGAGCAGACGGTCAGGTTTGTTGCCGCCGCGTGATTTTACGACCTTGGGCTCTGGCGGCACTTCAGGCGTACATTCAATGACGACTCCGTGGATTCTGTTCCTCGCGGTGGTTCTCGTCTGTGTTGCACCGATGACTGCGGAAAAGGGTCAAGAGACAAGCCCTCCCAAATACGACCCGCGCACCGAAACAAAGATGAAAGGAACCGTGGACGAAGTGAAGTTGCCTCCGAAAGGAAGCGAGAAAGAACCCGTCCACTTGCTCATGAAAAACGGCACGGACACTCTCGATGTGTATCTCTGCCCGGAATCCTTTCTCGCGGACATGGGGGTGAGTTTCAGCAAGGGGGACGCAATCGCTCTCACCGGCTCGACGGTTAAGCAGGACGGAGCAGACCTCATTCTTGCCCGTGAAGTGGTGAAGGGAAACGATACCCTGGTGCTCCGAGACGACAAAGGAAGCCCCGTCTGGAATTGGAAGCGGCGGTAGTTGGGTTTGATTTTTACAGATCGCTATTCAATCGTTAGAACTGAATCGACACGCCACTGCTGGTCAAGCACAATGCGCGCCGGACCAGAAAGATTCACCCGCGTAGCAAACCCAGGAGAGAGACCCACTCTTGGACTCGGGACCTCGATAGCCACAATCAGTGAGCGATCATGGACTCCGTAGCATGACATGTTGAGCCATGGATAGCCTGCTCGCAATAGTTCTTCAAACCTAGCTTCATAGTCTAAGGGTTTGCGAAGCTCATCTCGCCGAACATGATATGTTCCATCGCCGAGACTAATTTCTAAGATGCGCACATCCTGCGATGGCGGCTGAAGCCCAATGCTTTCGAGCCAATGAAGAAGCACGTCGAGATAGTTGGACAGGGCACTCACAACAGGAGCACCGTTAGCTTGCCTTCTCTCCGAGTGCTTTCAGTGTAAGGTTCTTGTCAATCGGCTTCGCGGCAAAGCTACCTTCAGGCAGTAGCACGCACACCAGCGCCGTTTTTGTCCGATGCTGTCGTGACGCTCATCCGCAGATATTTTGATCCACCGGGATTGCCCACCGCTCAAGCAGCCATTCCGGAATGTAGCACCGGTTCCTGTTGTGCTCGCACCAGCTACGTAACTCGGTTGAACTGGCACAAATTTTGCATCGTGAGTCGCAATTGTCGAACTTGCATTTCAAACTCAGTAGCGACAGCTGGAAGGGGCTGAATTGGCCACCCCCAGTTCGGATTTCCACGTCTGCGGGTGATAGCTGGGAGAACGAATGCTTTCGCCACGGCAACGAATGATACTCCATCAGTTTGACTCCGCGCGCGGCGGCCCATATGGCTGTTCCAAAACCCCTGCTAAAAAACTCTTCTGTTAAGTTGCTGTGCTGCAATAGCGGCTGAGGTAGATTAGAAGCGTTCCAAATCAAATGTTTTGGTGCATCGAACCAGCCTTCGGGCACTCATTTCATTGAGACCCTACCTGCAAGCATTGGCCTTGACTTGACGCTTTCCTAAGAAGCGCAGACTTCCCTGCGGTTAGACTCCGGGCCGCCTTTCCAACTTCTAGAACCTGAAAGGAGATCTCATGCGCAGGCAGATCCCAATCCTGTTTGTTTCCAGGGTCGTACTCCTTTTCGCAAGCAGTGCGATCTTCGCCGCCGACACACCTCATCGGAATGCCAGTGGCAAATGGAAGCTCAATCTCCAGAAGTCCGATTTTGGCAACACCCCCGCCCCGAAGTCCGGTGACCTAACAGTTGCGGAAACCGGCGACAAGCTTACGTGGGCCTACTCGGGTACAACGGCCGACGGCAAATCTGAGCAACTCACCTTCGATGGCTTAATCAATGGCAAGGAGTTTCCAGTGCAGGGCGAGGCTCAACCCACCACGGTGGCATACACCCGTGATGACGGCACAACTCATGCTATCTGGAAATCGGGGAACCAGTCTTGGCAAAGCATTATCACGATGTCCCCGGACGGCAAGACGCTGACGGTAAAGAACGTGGGCAATGCCGGTCCATCAGGCGAAAACGTGACTTGGACGGAGGTTTGGGAAAAGCAGCAATAGCCAATGGCGCACGGCGGATTGCTGTCATCGGAAAGTTTATTTCACCAGCTGGCGTATGCCTCCGCGTTCTGAATCATTTCAAAGGCTTGATTTTAGCAATGTAGAACGCCCCAGCGCAAAAAGGGGAGGATCGATGTATCAGTAAAAGGTGCCGAGGCTGGGTTCGCTAACGCGCATCTCTGTCTGCTTGCTGAAATCTCATGACGCAGCAACACGGGAGGAACTCGGCGAAGGCGGGGCAGCACTACGTGTCCGGGAATCAGTCCCTACCATGGGAGCTTTAGCACTGGAATTCGTGCTTCCCAATAAAACGAACGTTATCACTACCTCTGCGGAAGTTGTGTGGCCGGATGTGAAAGGCGGCTTGGGCGTGCGATTCTTACGTACCTCGTACATGCAGCAAACTGCTAAATGAGTGGGTGGCAGCACAAACCGTTCCAAAGCATCGCAATGTCCTTGGGCGTAAGCTGCCTTCACTACCAAGGTCCGTAGTCAGCAATACAAATATATCGGACATCCTGAAGCGCAGTATCCAGCGCAACAAGGGCTAACCGAGGGACTGGGCCGACGAGTAAGAGTGCACACCCAAAATTCCTGCCCAAACTCTGCCCAATCACTCTCTACAGCACTATCTAGAACCGCACAGGTCCGCCCCTGCGCAATGTGGCAAGTGTTTGTCAATGCAGTAGCTTGTTGGTTTTTAAAAATGAATGGGTTGGACTTAAAATCCCGGGCCCCGAAAGGGGCGTGACGGTTCGATTCAAATGAATGCATTTTTATCCCGGTTTAAGCGGTTGTTAAGAATGTTATACGACCATAGGTTTAGGTCTGATGACGTCGTCAGGCATCGCCGAAGCAGGAATACTCGGGCTTGCCTGACCTGACCAATGAGCGCCATCGCTCGCGAATTTGTCGGCAGTAACGAGCCGGGGAACTCAAGCTGTTGAGCGCGAATCGACATCTTCTTTGATGACGAAGGAAGTGTAGAGAGAACAGCGGGTCCGGCGACCAACCAGGGAGACAACAAGACTTATGCGCGGCATTCCACTTCATCCCGTACCTTGTTCCAAGTGTGGCAGTGTAAAGGGGTATCCCAAAGATGGTTTGTGTAACCGTTGCCGGATCGCCAGCAGGCCCAACCCAAACAAACGATTCTTTTGGACCGCCGAGCACGACGCGGCTCTGAGGCGGGCATATCAGAATGTAAGCAGTAGATTCGAACTAACCTCAAATATTGATCGGGTTCAGCGGATGAGTGGCTTCACCCGCTCGGTTGTTCTTTCGCGCGCCTCCCAACTTGGGTTGAGTTTTTGCAGGAGACAGGCATGGTCTGCCGCTGAAATTAATATGGTGCGCGAGAACCTGGGCGGCGTCAGCAAAGCCAGCCTGGCTCGCAAGCTCGGTCGAAGCTATTACTCAATAAAAGCTCTTTGCTCTCGACTGAATCTGTCTTCTCGGATAACAGAAGGTTACTCTCACTCTGAGTTAGCAGAACTCCTGGGAGTAAATCCAAAGACGGTCCGCAAATGGGTGGAAAACGGGTGGCTGTTCGTGCGGTCCGGACGCATCAGCGAGCAATCGACGGAGCGCTTCTTGAAAAGCTATCCTGAAGAATATGACTTGAGACGTGTGGACGCGGCATGGTTCAAAGGTATGGTATTTCCCTCATTTGGAAAAACTCTCCTTGACCGTAAGAGCAGGCCGGCGAGGCCGGAGGAACCCATGGACGTGGGTAGCGGCCCAATGGAACTTCATTTGCCATGAGAATCTCGCACATGCGGCGTTGGCGTAACCAGAGGCCGGCGCACAAGGTCCGAGTCTATAAAGTTCCAGTGATTGCTTTGGCTGTGTGGCTGGGCGGAACTGCTATTTTTGGCGGAGAATAATTCAAGTCGCAACCGTCAAGTCAGGAGTCTCTGCAGCGGAAGTAAAACCATTTGCTTGGTCGATCCTTTGGTCGGCTCGAACCAGCAGGAAGAATAATCCGGACGCGATGGAAACCGCGGCAGCGCAATCCAGAGCTCGGTTCCAACCGAAGCGCGTGGCTACGTAAGCAGAGACGATCGGGGATAACCATCCCCCGAGATTGCCGAAAGTATTCATCACGCCGGAGAGCGAGGCCGTATAGTCCTCGGTGAGATCGATGCAAGTCGCCCAAAACGTGGTCGCTGCGAACATGTTAAGCCCAGCCCCCAGCGCAAGCAGGGTAATCGCAGAAGCACTGCTGCTGATGCCCGCCCCCGCCCACAGCAGTACGGCAGAGCCAAACATTCCCACGCACACCGCCAGCCGGCGACCGATGCGTTTTCCAACTTTCCTCACCGCAGCATCTGAAAACCAACCACCCACAGGGGCCAGGATGGCGATCGCAAGATAAGGCGTCGAGCCCCAGAATCCACCTTGCGTAATGCTGAGATGCCGAACCCGCACCAGGTAAATAAAGAACCAGGTGTGGTAGAAGTAAATTGGAAATCCCTGGCACAGGTAACCGAGTGAAAGTCCCCACACGGAACGGTTGGCAAACATTGGCTTCCACGGCGGTTTCTTTCGTTCAACGCCTTTTAATTTGCCTGTGGGACGCTGCTGAATCAGTGCCAACTCTTCAGCGTTTACCTTAGGGTGTTCTTCGGGAGTGTCGGTCACGTACCACTTCCAAATCAACATCACAAACAGACCCAGAAGCCCGGAAAGATAAAAGGAAGAGCGCCAGCCCCACTGTTGCATGATCCAGGCGATGAAGGGAGGAGTGAGTGCCCCTCCAATGCCGATACCCATCACCATGAAGCTGCTGCCGATCCCGCGGTGATCGGAGCCGATCCAATTCGCGATGATCTTATTATTATTGGGGGAGTTCGCCGCCTCACCCACACCCACAAGAAAGCGCACGATCATGAGTGAGCCGGCGACTCCTACCCAACGGCTCAGTATCAGGTCTGGCGCGAGACCAGTTAACGCGGTGAAGAGCGACCACAGTAGGATTGCGCCGGTCAGGATGTTCTTGGGTCCATAGCGATCGCCTGCCCAGCCCCCGGGGATCTGGAAAAGCGAATATCCCAGGAGAAATGCGCTTAACACCCATCCCATGGTATGCGTGCTTAGCGATAGTTCGTCCTGAATGTATTTACCCGCGATTGCGAGATTGAGCCGGTCCAGGTAGGTAAGGACCGTGACCATGGTGACACAGGCCATGATCGCCCACCGGCCCCGCGTTGGCCGGTTCACGGCAGAGGTCTGGGCGACTGTCATTCGGTCTCCGATCAGGCCTGAAATTCTAGCCCGGAGCAGTCTAGAATGGCAGAATTCATCTACGTGCAGGGACTGCCAACACTTCTGTGGCGATGGCTTCGCCCAAATCGCGGGTTGAAGCTTTGCCCCCAATGTCCGGAGTCCGGGGATCGGATCTTGCCAGGACGATCGAAATGGCTTTTTCCACACTCCGACTGGCATCCACTTCTCCCAAGTGCTGCAACATCATTGCCCCTGACCAAATCTGTGCTACTGGGTTCGCGATTCCTTTGCCGGCGATGTCGGGAGCGGAACCGTGGACCGGTTCGAACATCGAAGGATATTCCCGTTCGGGGTTGAGATTGGCGGAGGGCGCGAGCCCCATGGAACCTACCACCGCGGCGCCCAAATCTGACAATATGTCGCCAAAGAGATTGGAGCCGACGACGACATCGAACCAATCCGGGTGTCGAACGAAATGGGCGCTCAAAATGTCGATGTGGAAATGATCAGTCTTAACGTCGGGAAACTCCCCTGCAATCACCGCGAAGCGTTCATCCCAAAAAGGCATGGTAAAGACAATTCCATTAGACTTGGTGGCCGAAGTGACATGTTTGTTGCGCTTTTGCGCTAGTTCGAAGGCGTAGCGCATAATGCGGTCGCAGCCCCGGCGAGTGAAGACCGTTTCCTGGACCGCCAGTTCGGCATCGCTGTTGCGGAAAAGGCGGCCACCTACTTCGGAATACTCACCCTCATTATTTTCGCGAACAATGCAGAAATCGATTTCACCCGCTTTAAAGTTCTTGACCGGGGTTTCAATGCCTTCCAGCAACTTTATGGGACGCAAGTTGACGTATTGACTGAAGGCCCGGCGGATGGGAATTAGCAGCCCCCACAGAGAAATATGATCGGGTACTCCCGGGTATCCGACAGCTCCCAGATAAATGGCGTCGAAGGCGCGAAGTTGTTCAAGGCCATCTTCGGGCATCATGCGCCCGGTCTTTAGGTAAGTTTCGCAGCTCCAGTCGAAATGTTTCCAGGTAAAACCTATATCGTATCGCCGGCCGGCGGACTCCAACACTCTGAGCCCCTCCGGAACGACCTCCCGGCCGATGCCGTCACCTTCAATGACCGCTATTTTGTAGCGCTTCAAAGTTCCTCACAGTCTTACTGAAATTCGGTTGATGTACGGTTTAGGCGCTGCAGAGCGAAATTAGAGAGCGCGTGTCCGCGACCTGTTCGAGCTTGCGGACGGTTTCAACGATCTGGCCGACCTTTGTCTGGGGCCAGTTAGCAAAGGCCGCGCACTGCCGGAACTTGTCAGCTACTTCGTCATAGCTCATGGGGTTCGCAGGACTTCCTTTGCCAAAATCGGCACGGCCAGATACCGTCCGTCCGTTTTTCAAATGTATCTTGATAATGGTTGTCATCTTGTCGTACCCGGCCTTTTCGGCCTCCGGATCGGTATAGAACTTGATGCGCCCAATCATCTCTTGCACGTCGGGACGATTCACGACCGCATCGGTGAATTCAGCCAGGCCTGCTTTACCTTCGAGCAGCAGGATTGCCATACAGAACTCCATGCTGAACTTGGCCTGGAGACCAGTTTTTGGCCGGTGATGGATCAAGGTGTTGAGCATGTTGTGATTGGTTCCAACTTCCACCTGCACAACGTCGCCGGCTGAAAGGTGTTCGGTGCGAATCAAGCGCAGAAGTTCGGTCATCCCAGGATGAGTGAGCGAACCGGAAGGAAACGGCTTTATAGAAACTCCGGGCGAGGAGAACGTCCAGGGCTTTCCGAGCTTGTCGAGAATAAAGGTGGAATCGTAGCTGCCGCCATAAGCATGAAAGAAGCCGCGCGGCGCTTCGAGAATCTGGTCCGCTGCGGTCCAGCCCAGGGCGGCGAAGTCTGCCGCAACCACGCCACTCTCAGCAGCGTGACCAGCCTGAAACGGCTTCGTCATTGTGCCAAAATTCTCCCGCAGTCCGGCAGAGTGACTTGCGGCAATAGCAAAAGCGCGGACGATATGCTCGCCGTCGAAGTTTCGCAGTTTTGCGCATGCCGCTGTGCCGCCGAAAACGCCACACGTTCCGGTCGAGTGAAAGCCGTCCTCGTAGTGCCGCGGTGCAATAGCCTCGGCGATTTTGCATTCCACCTCCACTCCAACGTGGTATGCAAGCATCAAGTCCTTCCCGCCGATTTCGCCCGTCCCGGTATCAGCAATGGCAAGGACAGCAGGTAGAACGCAGACGGTTGGATGTACCAGCAGGCCATAGACACGATCCTTGGCAGCCGCAAGTTGGGTGTCATCAAAGTCGTCCACGTGAATGGCAACACCGTTGGCAAACGCTGCAAATCGCGATGGCAGCTTGCCCGAGCTGCCGATGACAGTTGCTCCGCGATTCATGAACCCAAAAGACTTGGCGTAGTTCTGGATCAGATTGGCTGTTTCTGCTCTCGAACCGCTGAGTGCGAGTCCCAAACCATCCAAAATGGATTTCTTGCCCAACTCGACGACGTCGCCTGGAATGTCTGAGAATTTAGTATTCACCACGAAGTCAGCAACATATTTCGTAACCGCGCCGACTTTTGGAAACGGCGGAGCCGAACACGGCTGGTTGGTGGGACCTTCGTGCGACGCTGATGTTGTTGCAACCCCGCTGGCGAATGCCGCGGCGCCGACCGATGCTGCGAGGAAATCACGCCTCTTCATAGTGATGGCCTGATATGCACCCTCCGAGATTTCTGCGTTTCACTTGAGATCATTTCTTATGACCTGTCCGCCCTTCATTACGAATTTGACGCGCTCAAGTTCTGTAATGTCGGACAGAGGATCGCCGGAGACCGCCACCAGGTCCGCAAATTTCCCGACTTCCAGGGTGCCTACTCGATCTTGCCATCCCATAAGCTCTGACGCTACTGAGGTCGCCGCCCGAATGGCTTGCGCCGGGGTCATGCCAAACTTGACCATATATTCGAATTCTTTGGTCTGCGAGCCATGAGGAAACGGACCCGCTCCCGATCCAAATGCGATCTTCACTCCGCGCGCAACCGCCTTGCGAAAGCTCGGTTCTGAAGCCTCGGCAACACTGTGTCCTGCGAATTTTTTCTGATCGTGCTCCTTGTCCAATTGGTAGTGGTACAGCGTGGGCACGAGGTATATACCCTTGTCTAACATCTTTTTTATCGCCGAATCATCCAGAACGACCCCATGTTCGATGGAATCGACCCCAGCATCCAGGCAATGGTGCAAGCCTTCGCCGCCAAAAGCATGGCACGAGACCTTCCGGCCCTTGCCGTGCGCTTCATCCACAATCGCCTGTACTTCTTCAAGGGTGAAAGTAGGAGGGATCACCATTTTGCCGTTGGCATCAAAAGTGAAATCGTAGGCCGCATACAGTTTAATCAGATCGGCGCCGTGCGCGACCTGTTCGCGCACGGCTTGGCGCGCGGCCCAGGGCGAGTCGACAACCTCCAGCGCGGTGGGGACCGGGACCTCGCTTGAATAACCCCTCATGATGAATCCACCCGTGGTCTGAATGCCTCGAGTGGCAACCTGCATTCGAGGACCCTGGACCACGCCGTGGTCGATCGCATTTCGCAGGTCCACGTCGCTGTACATGGCTCCGAGGGTCTTCAGGTCGCGCAGGGTGGTGAAACCCACCATCATGTCTTTTTGTGCGTTTGCCAGCGCGGTCAGCGTTCGATATTGCCAGGAATCCCGTAGAATTTGCATTTCCAGATCAGGCCCGT
Source organism: Acidobacteriota bacterium (assembly GCA_003225075.1). Classification (GTDB taxonomy): domain Bacteria; phylum Acidobacteriota; class Terriglobia; order Terriglobales; family Acidobacteriaceae; genus Gp1-AA124. The sequence continues at coordinate 9,472 of QIAP01000036.1, forward strand.
TGCCGAATACATGGGTGTGGGTGTCGATGAGGCCAGGCAAAACTGTGGCGTGGCTAAGATCGATGACGCGCGCGCCGGCGGGTATCCTGATGCGATCTGCTGGTCCTACGTCCGTGATCCGGTCCGCTCGAATCAGAATGACTTGATCCGTCGAGAGCCGGTCCGACTTGCCGTCAAACAGCCGTCCGGCACGGACGGCGACCTGGTCATTTTCTTTGATTGTATTTTCTTTGATTGCAGTTTGGGCGGAAAGAGGCGCGAGCCACGCCAGTAGCAAGAATGCAATTATCGGAGTTCTCTTTGGCATCTGGGAGCGCAATCGTCTGTTAGTGAGATTAAGCAGAGATGAATACCAAATGAAACTTCATTCAAACTGAATGAGAACTTCGCACCGCGCGCGCTAAGATGACGCGGCGACGAAGAGGCAAGCCAGCATTTTGCTCAAGCAATCCGACACGGACGGAATTCGACTTGGATCCCGTGTTATGACCTTTCTTCCGAAACCGTTATCGGCACTTTTGTAGTGTTGGGGGACTCGCCGCCATGGGAAGGCGCCAGAGGCAGGCTGACAATGAAACGGCTGCCTAGACCTTCCGTACTCGTGATTCTTATTTCAGCGCCCAGCGCGGTGCAGATGGCCTTCACAATGGCAAGCCCCAAACCGGCACCGCCAGAATCCCGCGAGCGGGCTTTGTCTGCCCGGTAGAAGCGTTCAAAAACGTGCGGGAGAACTTCTGCCGAAATTCCAACGCCGCTGTCTGATACCTCCACCGTGGCGGAGTGCTGGTTCGCGCCCACATCAATATTTATCCCGCCACCCGGGGGCGTATATTTGATGGCGTTGTCAATCAAGTTTACGATTACCTGTTTTAAACGCGCCTGGTCCGCCTCAATGTATACCCCACCCGCCGCATGGCACTGCATCGACAGTAATTTTTCCTCAGCCAGAAGTTTCATCTGATCGACAGTGGATACCGCCAGTTCGCCGAGATCAAATTTCATCTTTTCGATGTGAACCTCTCCTGCATCCAAACGCGAAATCACCAGGAGATTCTCAACGATCCTGGACAAGCGGTGGGTCTCTTCCAAAGCGCTTCCAATTTGGTCAACCAACTCCGGATCGAGACGGTAGTGCTGAATCATTCCCTCCAATTCCAGTTGGAGAATGGTCAGCGGAGTCCGCAATTCATGGGAAGCATCGGCAGAGAAGCGATTGATATGCTGGAACGCGTCGTCCAACCGGGCAATCATGTGATTGAGCGCAGTCGATAAGCGCTCGAGTTCGTCACCCGTCTTGATGATGGGCAAGCGTTCGCTCAGGTTCGTGGAGGTTATGCCCTGTGCCCGCTTGGTTATTTCATCGACGGGCCGCAGAGATCGCCTCATCAGCCAATAGCCACCAACTATCGCCAAAGAAACCGCCAACGGCATATAAATCCCAAGCGTCACCAGTAATCCATGCAAAATATTTTCTATCGGGTCGTAAGCTGCTCCGCTCTCGACGAGAAACCGCTTTCCATCAGGGTTAGTGAAAACCATGCCGGTCACGAGTAACCGATGGCCACCCGCCATCCCAAAATGCTTCAAATACCCCTCTTTGCCATTAGTGGTAAACGATGGGACGCGAGAGGGATCGAAGCTGTTATCTTTCGGCGGCCCCGAGAGGTAGAGGATTTCACCGTCCGCTCCCGTGACACGAATGAAGTGTCCATTGACGTCGGGGGCATAGGCCTCATTAATTTCGGACGCAAGCCAGCCAGGCCGCTTGGACGGAATACTAGCCAGCAACTGTGTCCCGATCGACCGGGATTGTTCCGTCAATGTTTTCTGTAAACTGAAATCCAGGTAGCGCTCGAGACCGGCATAAACAAAGACTCCAAAAAGCAATAAGGCGCTCGCGAGAAGTCCCGCATACCATGCTGTCATTCGAAAACGAAGCGAACGGGGGTTCACGATTGCGCTCCATCACTGATGGTGTACCCGACGCCGCGCACCGTTCGAATCAACTTACGTTGATGTGAGTCGTCCACTTTGTTGCGAAGGTGCCGAACATAGACGTCGACTATGTTAGTAATTCCGTCGAAACTCTGGTCCCAGACATGCTCGATGATCATTGTTCGAGAGAGGACTCTGCCGGCATTCGACATCAGATATTCAAGCAACGCATATTCTTTTGAAGTCAGATCAATTCGTTTGCCGCCGCGTTTTACCTGTTGAGAAAGACGGTCAAGCTCTAAATCGTCCACTCGAACTGTGCTGCTGCGGCTCACCGGCCCTCGTCGCAACAGCGCCTTCACGCGCACCAGGAGTTCAGCGAATGCGAAAGGCTTGGTCAGGTAATCATCGGCTCCCGCTTCAAAGTTGCCGACCTTGTCAGACACTGCGTCGCGGGCGGTGAGGATGAGAACTGGAACGGTAGAATTCTTATGTCGAATACGACGGAGGACTTCGGTTCCATCCATGACTGGCAACATCAAATCCAGAATCACCAGATCATAGTGATAGGTATTCGCCAGTTCGAGCCCGCTCTGGCCGTCTCGGGCCACGTCTACCGCGTAGCGCTCAGCCATTAGCCCACGGGCGACAAAACTGGAGACCTTAGCCTCATCTTCGACTAACAACATACGCATAATAGGACCCTGACGGACCTGTAGCTTGCGCAACATGAATCACAACGACATCTCGAATCAATCCTAGGGCAGCACCTTATAAACTCGCAGCTCGGCGGTTCGGCTTGCGTGATGTGGCACTGCTAAATAATAGCGATTCAGTTCAGGAATTAAAATGGCGGTCTTCGCACGGAACGAAGTCGGAATGTGTCCGATGAGATCATAGTGATCTGGGTCGTGCTGCTGGAAAACGTCGATAAACTCGTTTCCCGCGAAGTAGATGCGCTTGTGATCACCATCGTAAGCCATGTCATCGACCATCGCCGGGGCGGGCAAACTACTCACAACTTTTCCCGAATCAGTGTCAAGAATAATCAGTTTTCCGGGATCGCGTGTGCCGGCAAAAAGCCGGTGACCAGCCTCGTCAAAAGCTATCGCAGTCGGCTTCTTTGCTTCGCCCAGGGGCCAGGTTGCTAACAGCTTTCGTGTTGTGCGGTCAAAAACTTCTACCGTGTTGTTACCCCTTATAACCACGAACATCCGCGGACCCGCCTTCTCCAGTGCCATCCCCTCCACGTCATTCGAATCGATCTTGATATCGGCGACCGATTTAGCGGTGTTGGTGTCAATAACACTAATATAGGCATTCGGTAAATGCGCGTCTTTACCCCCGTTCACAACATACAAGTACTTCGTGGATGGATCATATAAGCTCGCATCCGCACCTTTCTTCAACTTGATGGTTCCCACCGGTTTGTAAGCATCGGTTTCATAAATCTTAACCTCTCCCAGATCGCCGTCTACTACGAAAAGCTTCTTCAAATCGGGCCGGTATAGCATCGAGTGTGGCGCCTTGAGATCACTGATTGTGCGAATGAGTTTGTTGGTTTTCAGATCAAAAACCAGTACTTTCGAGTTCTCTTCCGCGGTGGAGAACAGCCGGTTTCCCGGAAGGTCCACTGCAAAGTGGTCGAAGTCCCCGTCATGCAGCTCGGGCAATGGCGTAGATTGCGAAAGTGCAAGGGGCGCTTTTTTTTGCGCCCAAGCGCCGAGCATCAGTACAAGAACAAGTGCGGGCAAAAGCATTGTTTTCGTTTTATTCAACTCTGCCTCTGATGTTGAAAATAAGACCGTCAAAAGATCAATACTTCTAGATTGGAGCTTATGCAGTCGAAATGCGATCGAACACCACGAAACTACACGCATCGGATCTACTAGATGCCACTCTTATTAGGAGGGATAAACATGAAATGGACATTAAATGAGCATTAAAAAATGTTCAGTGCTGTCGATCTATGACAGGTCCACCCTGCTGTCCAGCCAGGAACACGGGGACCTACACTACGGGCTCTACCGGTTACACCTGGGTAGATCTTGCGGTCCGAGATTCCCGGCTTTTTGTTACTCCAACTGCAAGCATAAGAGCGCCTGAGACAAACAGGCTGATTACCAGATACCACAATCCTGGGGCGAATGAATGCGTACGATTTGCCAGGTAGCCAATCACGAAAGGTCCAGCAAACCCGCCCAGGTTCCCCACGGAATTGATCAGGCCAATCGATGCGGCCGCAGCCGACTCGCTCAGAAACAGCGTGGGTACTGCCCAAAAGCAGGGCTGAAAACCATAAAAACAAGCCCCGACCAGAACGAATAGTGCGATTGAAATTGCCGGTCTGGAGGAGTAAATCACCGCGAGCGAAAGGGCCGCACCGCACAGAATGACTGGGAGAGCAGCATGCCACCGGCGCTCGCCGGTTCGATCCGAATGCCATCCGTTCAATTGCTGGGTTACGAACCCTGCAATATACGGCATGGCAGCCAGCAGGGTTACATTCATATCGCTTTGTCCGGAAAGTCGCTTCACGATGGTCGGCAGCCAAAATGCGATTCCGTAACTTCCGGTCATCGCGCAGAAATAGCATAGCGTTAGCAAAAGTACGTCGCGATTGCGCAGGGCTCCCCAGACGCTGAAAGAATGAACGCGTTTCTTAGCCTCTTTCTCTCGCCGCAGTTGCTCGGTAATCCAGGATCGTTCATCCGCGGGCAGCCAACGAGCCTGTTCCGGCCAATCCGTGAGATAGAAAATCGTAATCACTCCTAACACGACTGCCGGAATCCCTTCGATGATGAACAGCCATCGCCAGCCTCTCATGCCCAGCCACGAAAGCCCGAGCAACAAGCCTGCAAGCGGCGAACCAATTACGTAAGAAAGCGGATTGGCAGCATAGAAAACGGCGACCGCTTTGGCCCGGTCCTGGTAACGGAACCAGTGGGTCAGGTAGACGATAACTCCCGGCAGGAACCCTGCTTCGGCGGCGCCCACCAGGAAACGCACCCAATAGAATTGTCGCGGCGTGTGAATGAAAGCCATCAACACGGTTACGATTCCCCAGGAAATCATGATGCGAGCGATCCAGCGCCGGGCACTCCATCGCTCTACGATCAATGCGCCAGGAATTTCCAGCAGGAAGTACCCAAGAAAGAAAATGCCGGCGCCGAAGCCAATCACACTGGGGCTGAAACCCAGGTCAGCCGGCATCTGCAGAGCCGCCGCTCCAATGTTCATTCGATCCAGAAAAGCAATCACGTAGAGCACAAACAGAAAAGGGAGAAGTCGCCGCGCAATGCGGCGCCTGGCGCGTACTCCGACCTCTTGCTCCGAGGCAGAAAACGCTACGGTCTGTGTTGGGTTATCAACCGACTCGGGCATGCTTCTCAGCTTTAGTGCAGAACTAGGGTATTCAGGCGCTTCGGAACTTCTCCTACGGGAATCAGCGCCACGATTTTCAGCGTACTTATGTCGATCGCAGTCACCGACTTTGCCCCGGAGTTCGAAACATAGACCACCTTGCTGTCGGGAGTGAAAGTGATCCACTCCGGCACCGCGCCTGAAGGCGCGCGTCCCAGCGGATGAACTTCGGGTAGTTCGACCGATCCAATCAGCCTGAGTTCCGGCAAAGAATATGCAAAGACAGAGTTGGCGAAGGTGCTGTTAACCCACAAGGATTTTCCATCCGGCGAAACTCCGATTCCGTGCGAGGGAGTACCTTCTCGTCCCTCGGCAATTCCAAATCCGGGGGACTTATCCGGGAACTTGATCCTGGCCACTTCCGCGCGCCTGGCAAAGTCGACCACTGCGAACCCGTTGAACCGGGAAAGTTGAACGAAAATGCGGCGAGTCGAACCGTCGGGGTTGGTCTCGAAAGCCATGGGCCGCACTGACCGGTCGAACTTTACCTCCCATATTGCGCGCTCGCCCTGAAGATCAATCACGGTGGCGGCTTTGCTTTCCAAGGATCCGCTGACCGCGTACTTACCGTCGGGAGTGATGTACACATTGTGTACACCACCGTCCACGGGGATGCTCTTCACACGCGTAAGCGAAGTTGTGTCGATCACATCGACAACGCCCGGCTCCGAGCGGATACCGACCAGCACCCGGCCTCCGTCTTTCGTGATTGCTATGTTGTTCGGACGTCCGCTCAGCGTCACTTTCTTAAGAATTTCCCCCCTGACTCGATCTACCACGTCGAGCACGTTGTCCGATTCGTTGCTGATGTAGACTCGGGCTCCATCGGGAGAAAACGCGACGCCATGCGGCAATTCGATCCCATGTATCACTTGTACGACGTTGTTGGTTGCAGAATCGATGACATCAACCGTGTCGCCAGCGCTGTTGGTGACATAGATCAGCGCAGATTTGGACAATGCTGGAGGGTCGACTGCTCCAGCACGTACCCATTCAGCTATCACAAGCCAGTCGGGATCGTTCTGCGAGTCAAACTGCCTGCCGCCGGAATGAAACGGATCTCCACCGGCTTCCGGCCCCAGTGGATGCATCAGCAGTCTGCTTGCAATTGGATCCCCGGGAACCACTTCCTGGAGAGCGCTCTGGAAGTTTCGCTGTGACTGCTCTTCTGTCCAACTCGTGCTTCCGGGAGGGATGGGCTCGAGATAAAACGCTCTGCCCTGCTGACTGTGGCAGCTGTAGCATCGCGCGTGGCCCGGCCTCGCCTTCAGGAAAATCGGCTCAACCTTACTCTTGAAAAAATCGAAGTCCAGCGTGTTCTTCTTTGCCGCGGGAGAAGATTGCTGCTGGCTGGGAAATCCTTTGCTGACCCAATCGGCAATCAACCGCCATTCCGGGTCGTCTTGCGATTTCCAGAATTTACCCCCGGCGTGCGTCGGATCACCGCCTGCCTCTGGCGAAAGTGGATGAAGGAGTAGGCGGCTTTTCAGTGGATCCGCGGGCGTAACCAGTTTCGAGACGACGCTAAAGTTTCGGCGCGATTGTTGCTCGGTCCACGAGGAACTTCCGTCTGACAGCCGCTCCAGACGCAAGCGCGTGGGCAAGGCCGAATGACAATCGTAGCAGCGCACGCCGCCTTCCCGCGTCTTGAGGAAGATAGGTTCAATGCGAGTCCGGTAGGTCTCAAAATCAAGGGATGATTGCACCTGCGCTGGGCTATCCGCTTGATTGCCATGTGCTGCAGGTGCAGCTTTGGCCAGTTCTCTCGCCGCTAAAAGTAAGCCACTTAGAGCGGCGATCAGAGACATTACAACCTTCGCTTGTTTCAGGTGGCCCATTCAACCCTGTTGGTTCGACACGGAATTTGGAATGGCAGACTGCTTCGCGTGATCAGGTCCGCGAAGTAGGGGTCGAAGCTCGCGTATGTCCTTCACATTATCGAGTCCGAGCACGCGTTCGATCAGCTTCGAGCATGTGGCAGCGCCGAGGACAGGTGTCATCAATTCACGCGCCTTCGCGACTACCTCGGCTGGTGTCATCGGGTTATCAGGAGTGCCGCGCACATGCTCGACACGTTCATTGAGTTTCGTACCGTCAGTTAGCGTAACTTCAACGACCGCCACTCGTACCGGTATCAGCTTCTCCAGTTCCTCGTCGGGCACGAGCTGCACTTTAGCGCGCTGACGAAGCACCGCTGGATCCTGCATCCGCGCCTTATCGTGCGCTGCGCGGAAGGAGACCGTCTTGTCGAGCAGCATCACCGCCACCAGGTGCTGTAGACAAATATCCGGCATATCGCGGTTGTTCACAGTGTAGGCTGCGCTGGTGGCGGTACGTACGACCACCTTCTCCACCTGGTCCGCCTGAAATGGCTGGCGCTTTTGCAGATTTTCGAGCGCGTCGAGGGGCGCCTGAATCGGACCTCCCGTTGTCCACTTCTTCAGGGTCGTGAGCATCACCCCGTAGACTACGCCAAGCTGGTCGATCATCCCCGCCGGATCCGCTTTAGGGTTATACGACTCCACGAAATTGTTGGGGCCGGACAGAATATCGTTGACGCCACTCCAGCCTTGGTGAACGACCAGGGCAGCGTTGACCCCGTTGCGCGCTCCCATGGCGCCGAACAGGAAAGCCTTTTCGACGTGCTCGGTATCGCGGCGCCACGCGCCGATGCCGGCGCCAGCCTGCTGCGCTGCATAATCAAGCAGCCAGCGCATCTGCTGGCCACTTAGGCCAGCGACGCAGCCGGCGGCGGCGCTCCCTCCCATGGTTCCGACCAGATTGTGTGTTTCTTTCATCCCCGGACCGACGGTCTTCATAGCCTGCAGGGCGATGTCGTAGCCCAGGGCCACGGCGCGCAAGAAATGCGTCCCGCTAATTCCGAACTGTTCCCCCAAAGCCAGCGCCGCAGGCACCACCGCGCAGCCCGGGTGCGCTCCCCCGGTAGTGAAATCGTCGTCGGTTTCATCGGAATGAGCCAGTTCGCCGTTTGCGAATGCCGCCTCAATAGGTCCGCAGAGAATCTGCGAGGCGACAACAGTGGCAATCTTCTGGCCACCATAGCTGCGAGCGAACTCGATCGCCAAACGTCCGGGGGGCAACTCGGATCCGGAAACCATGGCGGCGAAGGTGTCCAGAATGTGATGTTTCGTCTCCCGCACCACATTCTCCGGCAGCGCGCGATTGCGAGCCTCAGCCATATATGCGCTGAGCTTTTCCATGGCGGGACTGACTTCTTGACCCGCGGCCGTTGCCAGCCGGGAAAACGCTGCAGCGGCGGTGATCCAGACCGCGTGCTGCAACAAACTACGGCGGGTCAGGGTTCGCGGGAGGGTTTCACGCCCCATAGCTGCGCATCGATCTTCTTTATCCACTCTTCACCCGGTGCGATCCTGACTAGAAGATCACTTTGACCGCGAACTGAATCTCCCGCGCTGTAGTCGTCGTCCTGGAGAGCAAACCCGCCACGCCCGTAGGTGATCCTGTCCCATCGAAGATGTCAGTATTGTCGGGCGTCACGGGCGGGGCGAAGTTGGCGTGATTGAGGATGTTGAAGATTTCAGCACGGAACTGCACGTTGAACCTCTCCGAGATGCTCCTGATGTAGTTGTTCTTAAAGATCGAGAAATCCAGGTTCGTGAGCCCGGGACCGATCAGGATATTGCGACCAGCGTTGCCTCGAAGATTGAAGCATTGTGGAAAAACCGCTGGGACTGGGGGTAGCGTTGGGTCACTTGGCTGGATGCTGGGGGGGAACGGATTGCAGTTCGCGTTCCAAAAGGCCAAATCCGGCGCGCTGGGCACCGCGAAGCACTGGGTCTTAATGTAATTGGTAACATTCCCGGGATTGGTAAGCGTTTTACATCCCGGGCCGCCCAGTCGGTCCGGGAAAGCCCAATCGTCGCTGCTGTTTGTGTTGGCAGGATCGGATCCCGTCCCCCAAGTCGGGGAGAACGGTATGCCGTCACTGGCCGTAAAGATAACTCCCAGTTCCCATCCGCCCAACGCCCATCGAGCTGGCCCGGAAAGCGATTTGGGCGATGGAACCTCCCAGGTGCCATTCAGAACAAATGTCCGGCCAACGTTGAAATCAGACAGGCCACGGCTCAACTTCAAATCGAACCAGTCCAGGCTGGAGATCGAGTTACCGAAAGAATCGCCCGCCCCGGTCGCCGAACTCGTATCCATGCTCTTAGCCCAGGTGAAAGTGCCTTGTAGCTGAAAGCCGTGGCTCATGCGCTTGGCGACCTGTGTTTCCAGCGCATTGTAGTAAGAGTGTCCGTTGTAAAACATGGCCCGAACTGAGCCGAAGTTTGTGTTGAGCGGATCTAATGGGGCGCCCAGGTTTCCGTTTGGTGGAGGACCCGCCGGATCGCGGTCAAACGGCCACACGTATCCGGCGGAAGTCTTCGTGGGGAGAACCATATTGGCTTCATCTACGCGGAAGGGCTGATGTATGCCGCGTGATCCCACATAAGCAACCATTGCAGCCAGACTCGGGGTGAGCTGCTGCTGTACATTGAGGTTCCACTGCACGACGTAATCGCGCTTAGGGTGCTGAACATAGGTGGAGCGCAGTGTGTTAGCGGATATGTCCTCTGGAGGCACAGTAAAAAATGTAAGCGGTGTTGGCAGGTTCGGACCCGCATTGATGGCGGTATATGAGAAGAAGGGCGCCGCTTGAGTGGTCAGAAGTATGAACTGATAGGGCAGCGGAAGCACATCGAACATTCCAACGCCGCCGCGAACTGCGGTTCTCCCGTTGGTTAACGGGTCCCATGCAAAACCAACCCGCGGTTCAAAATTCTTCAGCGTGGGGTTGTTATAGAAGGGGGTGCCAAGGTGGGGGTTGGCGTCCGGGAGGTTCGCCAGATTTGCCAGCTTGCCGCTAGTCTCGGACAGCACGGTCGACATCTCGTAACGCAGCCCCAGATTCAAGGTCAGATTGGGCCGCCACCGCCAGTCGTCTTGCAAATACGCACCGAAAAGCGTCTGGCGAAGATTGCGCGGTGAAAGCGTGCTGGCAATGCCACCTTGGAATTTGGTGGGATTATTGGTGAGAAAATCCTGCAACGTCCCGAAGTGCCAGATTCCATTTGGATCGGTGTCGGCAAGTACATTGAGCAGCATACGTTCAGCGGTTACGCCGAACTTTAAGGAATGAGTGCCTTTGGTGAAGAAGGCATCGTCATAGGCTTGTATTGAATTCCAATGGTAAAAGTAAGTCGGGCTTCCCCCAACTCCGCCAGTGAAGGGCGTAACGCCTTCCATGAAAACCTGGGCCGCGGCACGCCCGGCAAACGCGGTGCCCCCGGCGCCTAGATCTGTCCTGGCTGCGTCGGGATTGATCGCTTTCAGGCTCTCATTATTGTTCACCCCTTCGTGGTTGCCTCCAATGCGGATTGAATTCGCGAAGCGTGGGCTGAACATGTGAGTCTCTTCCACCGAAACCAGCTGCCTCGAGGTCAGCGTAGTGAACAGAACATTGTTCAGTCCGTCCGGGGCCGAGTAGGGGGTTTTGTCGAACATGTACGTGCCGAACAAGCTGTCGTGATCGGAGAACTTGTGGTCTACGCGGGTGGTGAGGAAGTTCTCGTTAACCACCTGCTGGCCGGCGAAAGTGAATGGTCCAATGTCTCCATTCCCGATAAGCGGCCCATTGGGCAGATGGTAGAAGGTAAAGTAGGCCGCCGCGCTGGGATCTACAGTGACTTGGGTCGGGGTGCACGGATTATTGGGGTCCCCGTTCGGAATCGAGCACAACTGTCCTGCCCGTGCCGCCGCGGAGGGCACAGTCGTAAATGACGAAATTCCCTTTGACTGCCGGATACCTTCGTAGTCGGCGAAGAAGAAGGTGTGATTCTTGATAATGGGTCCGCCCACCGCTCCTCCAAACTGGTTACGCTTGAAGGGCGGTATTTTGTCTCCATCGAAATAGTTCCTGGCATCCAACGCGCTGTTCCGAAGAAACTCGTAAACACTTCCATGAAACTGATTGGTTCCCGAACGTGTAATGGCATTGACGACGCCACCGGACGTTTTTCCGTATTCCGCCGAGTAGTTGCTGGTCAGGACAGAAAATTCTTGGATGGCGTCTACACCCAGGTTCCCTCCCAGGACGCTGCCTGGAGCTCCGTTTGCGTAATCGTTCAGGCTAACGCCATCCAGCCGATAATTGTTCTGCTGCGGCCGGGCGCCCGAGATCGTCAGTTGTTGTCCGAAACCGCGATTTCCTCGATCCGTGCCGGCGGCGAAGGTTGGCTGGGTCTGGATTGCGTTGACCCCAGGCTGTAGTTCTGCCAGGTCCGTCCAACTGCGGCCATTCAGAGGCAACTCGCGGACGGTGGTGGCGTTGACGACGGCGCTGATGTCGGAGCTGGCAAGCTGTACATCGGGAACCTCGCCGGTCACCTGCAGAGTCTCGATGGCGGTGCCGACTTGCATCGTCAGATCCAAAACCGCCGCTGCTCCGACGGTCAATACGATGCCGCTCCGCACCTCCGTCTTGAATCCTGGCGCAGAAAACTTTAGCTCGTAGCTCCCCGGCAGCAGATTCGGCGCAGTGTACAACCCCTCTTCATTGGTGGCGGCGGATCGGCTAACCCCCGTGTCCACGTTCGTGATCGATATTTGTGCGCCAGGAATAACTCTGCCGCTGCTGTCGACGACCGTCCCTGAAATCGTTCCGCCCGCCACTTGGGCGCCCGCTGGAAGGTGTGCGGTGGCTCCGTAGATAAGTACCAAAGCAAAAAGACTCCAACCAAACCCTTTCAAACGTGAGTTCATGGAGCAACCCCCTTTTTGGGCACGCAGCTTGGCTTGATATCGAGAAAAGGATTAGAAAACATCACTCTGTATGTTTCGACCCATCTGCTTGGAGCAGACTGGCAGCTTGACGAGAGAGTAACTGCAAAAGCCTGGGTTCCAAAGAAACCTCGGTTCTGCTCATAACCCTAAACCTTTGTAGCCGGTTTCCCTAGTTCCCATCAAAGCAACCCAGGTGGCCGTGCCCAAAGACAGGATCTTGGTCAGGAAGAGAGCACTAGAGACAATGTTCCCCAAATATTAATTGTGCATAAACGCAGAATGAAAATCTTTTCATTGACCGTGGCGTGTCACCCGCTCCTCTCTGAACCCACCCCAGAACGCACTGGACGCGTGCTTTCGAGGAATTTCGATGGTATAGTTCCACTCTGTCGCGGGTTCCCGAAGTCTTTAGTTCGTTAACACAAAAGATTTCGGAACGGAGGGGAAAAATGGGAAGCAGACGATTCTCGCATTTCACGACTGGGCTTCTGGTTATTTTTGTGGCGCTTGCGCTTGTGGTCACGGCCTCGGCTAGTACGACCAAGGTGATCTTCACCTTCGCGGGAGGTGCGGATGGCGAGTACGCCGACACCGATTTGGTCGTCGACAGCGCCGGCGCTATTTACGGTACGACAGTGCGAGGCGGTCTTCACGGTGGTGGCACAGTTTTCCAATTGGCGCCTTCAGCTACCGGCTGGCACCACACCGTTCTTTACAACTTCACGGGTGGCGCCGATGGCGGAGAGCCTTACAAAGGCGTCACCCTTGACAGTCAGGGCAATCTTTATGGCACCACAGTCACCGGCGGCGGTGGAGTTTGCGAGGGTGGTTGCGGCCTCGCTTTCAAGCTGATGCGATCGGGCTCAAACTGGTTCCACAGCGTGATTCATACCTTCAGCGGGCGCAACGATGGCTCTGGCCCCGGCAGTGGACTGACGATTGACAGGCTCGGCAATCTGTACGGCATGACTCCCACCGGCGGGGCTTTTGGGGTCGGCGTCATTTATCGATTGAGACCCCATCCAGACGGAACCTGGGGTCTGCGGGTCCTTCACCCATTCACTGGTGGAGCGGATGGCGGAGGCGGCTCGGCCGGGCGACTGCTTCTTCATGGCGGGTATCTGTTCGGGGTAGCCACAACCGGAGGAGCGCACGGAAAAGGCGTGGCCTTTAGGCTCTCACACACTCCGGATGGAAAATGGCACTATCTCACACTTTATCCATTCAAGGGTCAACCCGATGCGGGATTTCCCTATGGCGGTTTAACTTTCGACAAATCCGGCAATCTCTATGGCACCACCTACTACGACGGGGCAAACAATCTGGGCTGCGTTTACGAGCTTTCCCCCAACAGCAACGGAACCTGGATGGAGAAAGTGCTTTACAGTTTCAAAGGCGGGCAGGACGGAAGCCGCTCGATTGCCAATGTCGTCTTTGACGCAGCCGGTAATTTGTACGGCACGACCAGCGAGGGCGGAGCGGGATTTGGCACCATCTTCAAGCTAGCTCCAGGCGCCAACGGAACTTGGACAGAAACTGTGGCGTATCGTTTCCAAGGCTCTCCGGATGGTGCTTTCGCCTACAACCCAATGGTCGTTGATTCAGCCGGGAACATCTACGGCGCCACCGTGCACGGCGGCCCCAGCGACGACGGCACCATTTACAAATTCACCCCGTAACCTATTTTATTGCTGCAAAGAGAAAGAAAAACGCCCGGGATGCCAGCCCCGGGCGTTTTTCTGATCGCCCGCAGACATCTCAAACATCGCTCTAGTTGCTTTCGAGTGCGTAGCGTAGGGAAAGCTCTTTAATTTTCTGGCCACCAAATAAAAGTTAGAAGTCAGGATCACCAGGTTGGGTTCTGGACCACATCTACGCCAGCCGCGACTCACACATTTTCTTTATCTGCTTCACGTGATGCTGGCCATGCACCCAATGGAATTTTCGCCATTGCTTTGCAGTCAGTGGCCCGAGCACGGGATGATCCAGCAGCTTCGTATGCTTGCCATGACGAGCTTCCGAACGTGCGATCAGTTCGTCCATCGCCGCAATTCGCGATCCGATTTCAGCAATCAATTTCTCCGCCGGCGTACCCCGCGGTCGCGTACGTTCCGGCGCCTCCCTGCCTCCTGGCATATGCCCCAAGCCGACCACCAATGCAGTCGCCACCCGCTGCTTCAGCGTTGGTGAACTCGCCATCGGTCTGCCTGAGTTCAGCGCGCGCTCAAAGCCCCTGATGGTATCAGTATAGGTCAGATACAGATGCTCCAGCACTTCCGCCGCGCACCACTTCTCTGGCGAGGCGCCTGCCGGATGTCGCGCCCAATCCTCCACCGTCATTCCATGAATGGCGGTGGTAATCGCATCGTGCAACCTCTGAAGGTAGAAATCCACGGTGAACCCTTTCACTTCGTTTAGAATGATGCGCGGAAGTTCCGGCCTCAAAATTACTACAGGACAATGCCAATGAAAAACCTGCTACTGGCAGTGCTGGCCATGGTCATGCTGGTTGGATGCTCGTCAGAACCGACAAAACCCGCTGAAACCGAGGCCTCTAAGCCTAAGGGCCCGGAACAGGTCACCGGGAGAACGGCATTTCAGAAGCTGTATGTAGCCGCCCACGGCTGGGCGCGTGATGCGCAACCTTACCGCCTGGAGTCACAGCTTACCGCCGACTCACGCGGTAAGGACGGCAAGTCCGCGGTGTGGCGCGCTTCTTTTGCGTCGGCAGCGCAGCACGGCGTGAAGCCTTATATCTGGTCCGGCAGCAATGCGCCCGATGCTCCCTCGCGCGGAATTTCCCCGGGTTCGGAAGACACTTACAATCCCAACAACTCTTCGACTCAGGTTTTTGACATCGCGTTTCTGAAGATTGACTCTGATAAGGCCCTGGAAGTGGCCCAGAAACATGGCGGCGAGAAGGTTCTCGAGAAGAACCCGGACACCCCGCTCCTGTATGTGCTCGATTGGAGTCGCGCTACCAACGAGCTGGTCTGGCACGTGATGTATGGCACCAGCCGGGATGACGCCAAGCTCCGGGTCGCGGTCAACGCATCTAGCGGCGAATATATTCGGGTGGAAAAGTAGAGGGCATTGGTAATTGGTAATTTGTAATTCGTAATGTGTACACCTGGGTCGTCGTGCAGAAGTCAATTACTAATTACAAATTACCAATTACTAAATCATCGATTACTTGCGATTCGCGGTACCGTCAGTGTTCAGCCGCTCAATTCCCTTCTGTGCTTCCGCAGCCAGCGGGCCGTGCGGCAGGATTTTCAAATACCCCTGGTAGTTGCTGCGGGCTTCATCCACCAGACCTAGTTTTTCCTGGCACTGCGCCATTCCAAAGGTAGCCAGAGCATCGTTGTCCTTGTAGTAGAGTGCCTCTGAATATCGATCGAGCGCAGCGCGGTAATTCTTGCGCTTGAAGTAGAAATCTCCTACTTCGACGTCCTTCATCGCCCGGTGCGGGTCCCAGGGATGAAACTCCTGCACATCGGGTGAGCCGTTGGCATCGCCCTCGGCTGCAGTGCCACTTGAATCGCCCTCGGCATCGGCCACAGCGGCTGCGCTTTCGGGATGGTTCCTGGCGTCGTCTTTCGGCGGACGCAGATCAATTCTGGTATCGCGGCTGGAACTCTCCTCCGCCTCCTGGTTTCGCTCCGAGCGCGGCGGAGCCTGGTTTGCCCCCGGCCCCTCGTCGGACTTCGATTCTTGCTGCGTCCATGCGCCACCGCACAGGAAGAGCAACAACGGCATGAGATAAATAGTTCGCCGCATCTCAGACATTGTAACGGTTTTGAACGCCGCGCTGTAGCCGCGGGCGTCTCCCCGTGCCCGCCCGATTGCCGAAATAAGCGCAAACAAAAAACAGGCCGTCCACCGAAGTGGGACGGCCTGGTTGGCGAAGTCCTCCGGGGAGGAGGGAAACTTTACTTGGACGGCGGAGCGGACGTCGGCGCCGTCGGGTTGGTGCTTGGATTCGCGCTCGGATTTGCTGCCGGCGCCTGGGCTGGAGTCTCTCCAGCGCTGGTGTTGGTCATCAAGCGCACATCCACGCGACGGTTCTTGGCGCGACCCTGCGCAGTCTTGTTGGACTCTACCGGCTTATCTTTGCCCAATCCGATCAGATAAATCTTGTGTGCCGGTACCTGGTGCTCCGACGCAAGGTATTGAATAACGCTGTCGGCGCGGCGCTGGCTCAGGTCGTAGTTGTAATCCGCAGGCCCGACCGAATCTGCACCACCTTCCACCGCGATGATGTAACCCTTGGCGTTCTGGATGTCAGTAGCCATCTGGTCCAGGGCTTCTTTCGCCTTGGGGGTCAGATTGTCTTTGTTGAAACCGAAATGAACCGATGTCTCGGCGACCACATGATAATTGTCCAGGTTAGCGACGGTGGCGCTCAGCTTATCCACGCGCTGCACGGCACCATTCGCCAGAGTCTGGGCGTCATCGGCTGACTTGCCGGCGGCCAGAGCTTTCTGGTCAACCTCGGCGGTCTTGGTCTGGATCTGTTGCAACCCGGCCTGGATGCGGGCATCGACATCCTTGATGTCTTTGCTGTTCTTAGCGGTCAGGTCATCCAGTTCGTTGGCCTTGTTGATGAGCGGTGTGGTTTCTTGACGGACATAGTTCTTGGTGGAACAACCCAGCGAGAACGCCATCCCTGCGGCCAGCAAAAGTGTTAACGAAGCGCGATTCATGTAGGAAAGCTCCTTCTTCTCGAACTATTTCTTAAGTTTGAGTACCGTAGGTCAGGTCCTAATTCGTGTAACGCACTGTACTTGAGCAATGGGGATGCCAATCGCTTAAGTAACGACGAAACTGTAAGTGCTTGCCGAACAGTCACTTGCAAGGATGTGCACACATTTTGCTCACAAATGGGCGCGCAAACCGCACATGACGGGTGGAAATTTTATACGGTGGGCTAGGGATCGTGCTCAGGACGCGAGTAGACAGGATGTCTGCCGCAACTCCCAGAATGCCTCGAGATCATTGACTACATCGCCTGCGACACATACCGGCGAGAGCAGGAAATCTTTGGAGGAACTGCGATCCGCATCAAAGCGCGACACAGGAATGTAACCACAGTTAGTGATCCAGTAGGCCGTGTATCCCAGGGCCTTAACCATCTCTCGAGTTTTCTCATTGCCATGTTCTCGCGGCAGGATCTCGCAAACAATAAAAGGTCGGTCGCGAAGGATCGTTTGCTGCATTCCCTTAAGAACGTCCGCCTCGAGGTCTTCAACATCAATTTTTACCAGGTCAACCTTCATCGAGTGTGACTGCTCGAAGTCATCAAAGCGTGCTGTTTCTACTTCAATCTGCGGAGATCGTTTTCTGGTTTGCCAACTCTCAGAGACCAGCGTACCGGTCGTTTCAAAGTCTTTTCCTTCCGACCGAGGCAGGTAGAACGTGGCGGTTCCGGTGTGATCGGCCAATGCAATCTGATATGCGGCGACGCGCCGCTCGAGGCCATTCAACACCAGGTTCCTCAACAGCCCGGCATAAATCTGCGGGACAGGTTCAAACGCTACGACTCGCAGGCTGGAATTCCACTGCGCACTCAAGACCGAATAGAAACCATAGTTCGCCCCGACATCCACAAATGTGTCCGCCCGTTCGAAAAAGAACCGCAACGTCTTGGAAGTTTCTGGTTCATAACCTTCGAAACCCCGCCAAAACAGAAGCGAGGCCATGCCAACACCCGAATCACGGGCGAGGCGCAAAGTACGACCGTTGGGCAGAGGAACCGTCACTCCGTTCTTCCTTACCTTCCGTTCGAGCTGAGTACTGACCTGTCGGCAGACCAAACCGATGGGTTTCGCAAGGGCAGCCAGGATCGCACTGCCATAATAGTTTTCGCGCCAGCGTTTGAGGCCACTGGAACCTAGCATGGTAAGAATTCAGGGCGACTTCCGAAGTGAATCGCTTGAACGTCCTTTCTATCTGCCTTTATTTTGTGACCGAGCTTAGGAGTTCTCTTCGCTGGTTTCAACTAAAATAAATTTGAGCGCTATTTATCACCCATGGACCTGGCCGCCAAAATCCGTAGCCTGCCGACTTCTGCCGGGGTGTATCTCTACAAGAACGCAGAGGGCCAGGTTATTTATGTCGGCAAGGCCAAGAACCTCCGCAGCCGGGTTAGCTCCTATTTTCACGAAGGCCGCGTCGAGGACGCGAAGACTGGAACCCTGGTGCGCGAGGCGGTGGATGTTGACTACATCGTCGTCGCCAACAACAAAGAAGCGCTTGCGCTCGAAAACAATCTCATCAAGCAGAGAAAGCCGCGTTTCAACATCCTGCTGCGCGACGATAAGACTTATCCTTACATAAAGCTCACTTTGGGGGAGCGATTCCCGCGAGTCTATGTCACGCGCCGCCTTAGAAAAGATGGCAGCGCCTACTACGGCCCCTACTTCCCTGCCAACTTGGCGTACCGGATTGTTGACCTGATCCACCGGCATTTTCTGATTCCCTCGTGCAAAGTGGATCTGACGCGCTTTCATCCGCGTCCCTGTTTACAGTTCTACATCCGGCGCTGTCTCGGTCCCTGCGTCGAGGGTCTGACCACCCCTGAGGCCTATCAGGAAGCGGTACGAGACGTGAAGCTGTTCCTCGGAGGCCGTCAGACCGATCTGGTGCGGTCACTCAGCGTGCGCATGGACGAAGCTGCAGCAGCGCAGGAATACGAGCGGGCGGCAAAGTGTCGCGACCTGATCTCGACGGTGGAGCAGTTGCAGGAGAAGCAGCGCATCGCAGCCGTCGAGGGCGACGACGCCGACGTCTTTGGCTACCACTACGAAAACGGCATGGTGGCCGTGAATTTATTCCACATGCGCAGCGGCCGGGTCATGGACCGGCGGGAATTCTTCTGGGAAGATTTGCCGGAAACTTCGCTCAGTCAGCCGTCCTCGGCTGCCGCAGCCGAGCCAAGCTCGGCAGATAGTTCGCAGAGCGAGTTCCATCCCCTCGAATTTTTGTCCGCGCTGCTCAAGCAGCTCTACATTGGACAGCCCTACGTGCCGCGCAATATTTATGTTCCGGTGGAATTCGAAGACCGCGAGATGCTGGAAGAACTCCTTTCAGAGCAGATTGCCAGCGATGGTGGGCGACTCACACGCGTGCACATCCTAGTCCCCCAGCGTGGGGAAAAGCGGTCGCTGCTCGACCTCGCGGGCAACAATGCCAAGCAATCCTACGATCAGCGCTTCCGGGTGATGAAGCCGAACACGCGCGCCATTCAGGACGCTTTGCAGGAAGCCCTCGGCCTTCCGGACTTGCCCAAGCGCATCGAGTGCTTCGACATCTCGCACATTCAGGGCGCCGAGACCGTCGCTTCGATGGTGGTGTGGGAGGACGGCCAGATGAAGAAGTCCGACTACCGCAAGTTCATCATCAGGACCGTGGATGGAGTGGACGACTTCGCCGCTATGCGCGAGGTAGTCACGCGACGATATAAACGACTGCAGGAAGAGAAGAAGCCGATGCCCAGCCTGGTGTTGATCGATGGCGGCCTCGGTCAACTCCATGCCGCCGCCGAAGCACTCGATTCACTGGAGATCATCAATCAACCGCTGGCCGCGATTGCAAAAAGAGAAGAAATCATCTACGTCTCCGGACAAGAGGACGAACCCGTAGTCCTCGATCATCACTCACCTGTACTGCACCTGGTGCAGTTGATCCGCAACGAGGCACATCGTTTCGCTGTGACTTTCCATCGCAAGCGCCGCCAGATGCGCGACCGCTCGACTGAGCTGCGAGAGATTCCTGGAGTTGGCGAGCACACCACGCGCCGCCTGCTCGAACACTTTGGCAGCGTGCAGGCTGTAAAGCAGGCGGACGTCGCCGCGCTGTCCTCGGTCGTGACCCGTTCGCAAGCGGAAGCGATTCTGGACCACTTCCGTAAGTGACGGTATTTCGGCACGTGACTTCGTGGGCCGATCCTCCGGAGCCAGTTTCAGCAGGATCCTGCTCGTTCACCCCATCTCTTTTGGTCTCTTGATCTTAAAGCATTACCTTGAATTCGATGTTTGAGCTAAGTTATTGATTAACTGTAAGTTAAATTTATAGCCCTCCTGGATGAAGTCAAGTGGGCGGTTCGCTTGATTCATGGAATCGCATTTCCAGCGGCATTCTAGCCCCCTACAACCATGATCGTGTAATCGGACAGCCATCGGGTCATCCAGACACGAAATGTGCCAGAACGGCCTCCTAGCTTCAACAGTGTAATTAATAGCTAGAAGATATTTAAGCAAGGAGAGGAGATCGGGGTGTTTCGAGCGTGCAGCGAGCAAGTGATAAGGGCCGGCAACCCGATGGTTTCCGGCCCTTTTTATGCGAACGAGGATTACGGCGTGAGTTTGCTGATACGCGTGTACCAGTTACCGAGGGAGGTGCGTGTGCCGTTACAGGTAAAGCCTGTGGCGACATAGGTTGAGAGATTACAAGTTTGCCCGATGTACTCGGAGGCAATCCAGATAGAACTTCCGTCAACCGCAGTAGCGCCGTAATCTCCCCAGCGGGTACGCGGTGGATTGCTGACTTCGGCCTTGTAAGCGGTGAAGCCGTCATCCGGGCCAAGTCCTGCGCTCACCACGTGAATGTCGCCAACGCCCACCTTGGCATCAAGGCTTGCATAACCCGCACTGGGAAAGTTATCCGCGCCCAGCACGGTAAATGCGATCACTCCCCTGCCACTACCAGTGACTCCCACAGCGGGATAGGTGAGATTGTTGTTAGCGAGCCCTGTGATCCCCTGGAAGGCCACAGTCGCGGAAACGTTGCCGCTGGTGACCTGGGGCTTAAGAACGAAGTACGCAATGCCCGCCTGGTTGGGACCGCCGAAGTTGACGGCCGTGTCGAGCGCACCCAGAGCTTGCCGTTCGCGAAGACTACTTGTTGCATGCGCGAGTCGTTGCTGTCGATGGTCTGTACTTCGACTTCGTTGAACGGGCCACCGCTCACGAAAAAGAAGCGCCAGCATCCAGCACCGAACGGCGTGCTGATAGTGGAATCATCGAGGCATTGCCCAAATGGGAAGTCGCCCACCTTCTGTCCGGACTTCGGTGGAACTGCATAATTCTGGACATTGACTACACCCGTGGTAAGAGTTAAAGCAGGACTGGCCGAATTCAGTGACTGCGTGTTCGACAGTGCCCAGAGACGCAGGCGGTTGTCGCTGCCACTGAAAACCGCAACGGAACTCAGCAGATATTCGGTGCCGCTGAGATCAACAGCAGACTGGCCGGTCGGGTTGGTTGCGGGCCAAACCGTAAACCCGGGGTGGCCATCCAGAAGTAGCGAGGAATCAGCGCTGTCGAACTGGACTACGTTCACCGATGGTTGTCCCGCTGCCAGAGCTTGTTTGGAAATCGCATAGATCTGGGATCCGTGGAAGCCTCGAGCAAAAAAATTGAATTCGTTTGTGGTGATGTAAATGCCGTTGGCGTCGGCGCCTATGTGAGGATAGTCGCCCAGGCATGGTCCTCCGGCGCAGTTGTGATTGGGTGTACCTTGGCTGCCATCATCCTGCGCCGGGATCTTATAGATATTCCACCCACCCAGCGGACTGGAGGTTTGACTCACAGCCAGGTCGAGATGGTTGGGGCCCGCAAGGCGCGAGCTCGTACCGACACGGTCAAGAGTAAGAACAAGTTGAAACCAGCGCTGCGTGTCGGGATCAAAGAAGCACGAGGGATCGGTTACCTCCGGTCCAAACGTGCTGGGGCGGACGATCGCCGCCGGGTATCCATAGAACGAGTTGAGGTCGGTTACCCCCACCAATGCATTCCCTGTAGTGTCAAAAACACGTAGGACATCGTTGATCGACTCCATGACAAATCCGTTTCCCGCGCACACCCCCTGGTCGGGCGGCTCAACGGAGAACTGGTTACCATTGTTGGCCAGGCGCTGCTGGCGAAAGTTCAGGCCATTGAAACTCACATTCAGTTGCGGGTTGGACTTGGCCTTCTTCCCGCTCAGAGCTGACACCGCGGGTCCGGGACCGACGGCAATACTGCGATTGACCATTCCGCCGCCCGAATCGGCGCTCCCCAGGTCGGCCTCCGTCATGCTGGTGTCAACTTCGGGGTCTTGTACTGCATCCGTGCCTTGCGGTGCCGGCTGCATCGATGTTGCACCGGAAAGGGTGATTTGCTGAGTTGTTGTGGTTTGAGCATTGCCAAACAAGATCAACGCAAAGAACATCGCACAGCCTGCTGCACAAACCGCGGTTTTGTGCACTATCATGAAATTCCTCCTGGTTGGGGTTGAGGGCTTGGAAAACGCTTGGTTTTCTATTGGGCGCTGGAGTCTCCGCAAAGTTCGGGTTGCAGTTATCGCAGACACACCAGAGCCTAACGATCCAGGTAAGGTTTGTTAAATCCACGCGCAGGTTCTAACTTGCAGACGTTGTGGCCTACCGAAAGTGACTAAGAGGGCCGAAGTCAAAAGTTTCCTGCAAGCCTTCTGCGAATGTCAAGTGCATGCGCCCGGCAAACAGCAGTTCCGCGAGAGCCGCTGCAGTTGTCGCGGAGCAAAGGAGCGCATCTGTTCGGTAAGCATTAAATGTCGCGCTCCCGGAGGAGTGGAGGAACCGTAATACAATTACAAGATAGTCCCAACCTCATGATGAAACCTCGCCAGTGGGTCATTGTCACCGGACTACTGTTGCTGGTCTTGTTAGCAATAGCGGGTCTAGTGATCACTAACGATGCGGTTCGTATGGCTGCGCCCGGAGGTGTGTCACAGACCATGCCTTCCGAGCAGACGACGTTGGTGGATGAGCGTCCTTTACAGACTGCTCGCAAGCTTGCCGCGCTGGCGGCCACTCCCGAGGAACAGCGACTGTCGCAGGAGGCATTGCGGCTCGCCGATCATGAAGTTGATCTTGAATTTGCCAGTGCATTACGCAATGCCACAGATCATCCTCCGCAAACCACTCCCCAAATCCGCGAACTCAGCGATCGCGTCAGCAAAGCGGAAGCGGCGGTAAAGGCCGATCAGGATCGCGTTGCTCTGCTCACCAAACGAGTGGCCGCCGCCGGCGAACATGAACAGGAAAACCTGCAACAGCAAGTCGATTTGGCCAGAGCCCAAGCCGAACTCGATCAGGATGAGCTCGATGATGCCAAAGAAGACCTTATTCGCGCCGGCGGAGACCTGCGGGGTAAGGTTCAGCGGCTCTTAGATGAACATGAGGCTACCCAGCACGCGGCCGATGCTGTTCATAGCGAAGCCGCCCGTTCCAATCCGCCGGACGTGAATTATCTCGCCGATAGTCTGGCTATCCAGGTGCGCGCCTGGAACGCATTAAGGGAAAAGGCAAAACAACTGCGCGAGGCGCGCCAGGAGGCGCTCGAGGCTGCCACAAGCCTCAGCCGGAGACACGACGCACTGGAGAAGCAGGTCGAGGCCGAGCAACCGCAGAAGCAGGATGTCACTAATCAGGCCCGCACTGGACTCAAATCCAACGACAACCCGACCACTCCCGTTTCCAAAACAAGCACGGCAGCGACGCTAGCCTCCCTGCACCATTTTTCGGATGATCAGAAAAATCTCTCCGACTTGGACAAACGCGTCCAGGACCAACAGGAATTAGGCGAAACTTACGCCAGTTGGATCAACCTGGTGAAGATCAGGCAACAAGCCTCTGCCCACGGCATGATCCAATCCGCACTGTGGATCCTGCTTATTCTGCTGATCATCTACCTGGCCAGCCGTGTGCTTGACCGCTTTTTCACCGATCTCACTCCCGAACGCAAACGCTTAGTCACATTGCGAGCGGTCATACGTTTTGTAGTGCAGGTCGTGGGCGTGCTGCTGATCTTGCTGGTCATATTCGGGCCCCCGAACCAGATGCCCACCATCCTCGGCCTGGCTGGGGCGGGCCTGACCGTAGCACTGAAAGATTTCATCGTCGGCTTCTTCGGCTGGTTCGTGCTGATGGGACGCAATGGCATTCGGGTGGGCGACTGGGTGGAAATCAACGGCGTGGCCGGCGAAGTTGTCGAAATCGGTTTGCTGCGAACCGTGCTGCTCGAAACCGGAAACTGGGCTGATACCGGACATCCTACCGGCCGCAGAGTCGCATTCGTGAACAGCTTCGCGGTGGAAGGGCACTATTTCAATTTCTCCACCTCCGGACAGTGGCTGTGGGACGAGTTACAGGTGCTGATTCCTCCGCAGGAAAATTTGTATCCTCTGGTGGATGCCATTCAAAAGCTGGTGGCCAAGGAAACCGAAGCCAATGGCCGGAAGGCTCAGGAGGAATTGCAGCGTGCTGCCAGCCATCAGCGGGTGCGCGCGTTCTCGGCAGAGCCTGCCATTAACCTGCGTCCGACGAGTGCCGGCGTGGAAGTTCACGTCCGCTACATAACCCGCGCCCACGAGCGCTATGCCATGCGTACCCGCTTGTACCAGGCGGTGGTTGAGCTTTTGCATCGCAAGCGCATTCCGCAGGAGGGAGAAACTGTCCCCGCGGCAAAGGCGGAGAAAGCCTAGAACTTACCAGCTTGATCGACGACTCCAGAGATCGCCGAGCGCGTTTCCAATTCCTTCACCAGATAAGTTTTGATTTTTACCGGCAGGCGGGAGCTGTGCAGTATTTCGTGTAACTGCGAAGGCGGCAGCGCACGCGCGAACTGGACAGCGCGTGCCAATGGAATCTTTTCATTGCGCAACAACGCAATTCGTACTTCGTGGCGTAGCGACCACTTAGAATGACGACAAACCGCCTCGACGAACACTGCGGGTGTGCTTTGGCGCATGAGCGTCTTAATGACAGAAGCCTCGGTGAGCCGGGCATTCTCCAGCGCGGCGTGGACGACGCGGGCTTCCGCATCCAGCAGGAGCGCTCCGGCAATTCGACCTGAAGCGCGTCGGGCCAATGACAATTTTTGTCCCAGGGAGACCGTTTCCAATCTCGTGACGAGTGCATCGTCAGCCGCGACTTTGATGTCGGCTGGAACGACTGGCGTAAGCGCCAGCTTCATGAGATCAAATGCGTAAAGATGGCGGACCATGTGGGTAGGGACACGTGGCGCGGAGTTTTTGGGATGGCCGATGAGGGCAATCTTTACTTTGCGGGACTTCATCACGCCGCTGTTCTTGCTGAGTCGCTCGAGAGCCTCGGACGTAAGATCGGGACGCTTCAATAGCGCCAGCGCAAGGTCCTCGGTGAGAGCGGGGTCTCCGGCCACCGAGAGTATGTCCGCGACGGTGCTACGGACAGCATCTTCAATGGAGACGGCGTGATCGGCGGGTTGCGCCTGCACCTTCGTGGCATTGGATTCGCGCAGAGTCATGTGCGTAATTACCCGCGATTGATAGAAGTCCGCTAGCGGGCTGTTCCTTTTGCTGCCGCTTTGCGAGCCAACTCGAGCGCACCTCGCACCGGCTCGATCACGCTAGAGTTCACGGTTGTGGCGGGACATGCGGAACGGAGACTATTGTAGAAAACCTCACGTACCAATACCGATTGTCGAAACACACCGCCGGACATGGCCACTGGTACGGTGGCGGCATCGGGGAAAAGACGGCGGACCACGATCTTGGCGAGTCCGGCCAACTCCGCCCCAGCCTGGGTAAGAATGCTGCGGGCAGAGACGTCGCCGGCTTCGGCGGCGGCAAGCACGCAGGGGAAGAGACTGGAAAAGTCATGTGCCGTGGCTTCCAGCGAGGGAGAAGCATTAGCAGCGCGCACCAGTTCATCGATGGTGGAAGTGCGCCACGCCTTCAGGATCCCGGCGAGGAGTTTCGTTTCCTCACCCTGATCGTGCGCGCGCAGAATGGCGGAAATCGCCGACCGCCCCACCCAGTGCCCTGAGCCCTCATCGGAGATGGCGAAACCCCAGCCTCCGGCACGAGCAGTGTGTCCACGTTCATCGCGCCCGTAGGCAATTGATCCCGTGCCCGCAATCACGATTATGCCCGGACCGCTGCCGAATGCGGCTTCCAGCGCAATCACCATGTCGCCGATGACCGTGATCTCGCCGGAGACCACTTCTGCGAGCAGGCGGCGGACGGTCTCGGCAATCTCCGGCCGTCCCGCCCCGGCTACGCCGATGCAGGTCTGCTTCACTCCCCTTGGGTCCACTCCGGCGGTGGTGCAGGCCTGGTGAACGGCTTCGTGGAGCGCGGTCCGCGCCTGGGCCTTGCCCAGCCGTATGATGTTGCTACCGCCCGCGCTACCGGTGGCAAGGAATGAATTTTCGTTGCCTACTGCACAGGTAGTTTGCGTTCCGCCACCGTCGAGACCGAGATAGATGCTCACGTCGGTATTTCTATCACAGGAGGATTGGGCGGTGGTTAGACTGTCACTCGCCAGTCCCCAATCTTCCTTTCATAATGTAAAACTCATCCTGAAACGCTCTACTCTTAGATCAAGACGATGAAATCGAAAGTGCGGATCATCAAACTGAACGATTCGGGGGACACACGCGGTTACAGCTTCACTGTGCCCGCGGAAGCTCTGGAGTTCCTCAGCCGCATTCGAGACATGCACCTGGCTTCTATCGCACCTGCCCCGTGCGCGGCAACCACTTTCATTTGCGGCGGCGCGAAGCCATCGTCATCGTGCACAACGCGGAATGGTCGCTGCACTGGGATGAAGGGGAACACACTCCGGCGCAGCATCTGCAATTCACTGGCGCGGGAGCAAGATTGATATTGGTTGATCCGGAGGCATCACACGCGGTTCGCAATGATGGCACCCAACCAATTTCGCTGGTCGCGCTTTCATCTGAGGTATACGATCCTGCGGAAAGTGTAGTGCGAAAGGTGACGTGAAAGGCTCACCGGCGAGCCGCCGGCGCCACACGAATCCTGCATGGGCCTGAATAGGCTGGACTTCACCATCATCGCGCTTTACCTGGCGGGCATCACCCTGTTCGGGCTACGCTTCCGCAAGCGGCAGCGCTCGCTGCGCGATTATTTCCTGGCTGACCGCAACATTCCGTGGTGGGCGATTGCGCTCTCCATCGTGGCTGCCGAAACCAGCACGCTGACTATCATCAGCATTCCCGGCCTTGCCTATGACACTAACCTGAGCTTCATGCAGGTCGTGATGGGCTACGTATTGGGTCGCGTGATCATCAGCTTCCTGCTGTTGCCACATTATTTTCACGGCGACCTCTACACCGCCTATGAGCTGATTGAGCGGCGTTTTGGACGCAGCTTGCGTTCCCTGACCGCGGGACTCTTCTTGCTTACGCGCGCCGCCGCGGAGGGCGTGCGCGTGTACGCAGTCTCCATTGTGGTGACCATCGCCCTGGGCACTGGGGAGATCGCTTCGATCGCAATCATCACCGCACTCACTCTGATTTACACCTTTGAGGGCGGCTTGGCGGCGGTGATCTGGACGGACGTTGTCCAGACCGTGATCTATATCGGCGGAACTTTGGTGGGACTGTTTACCATCCTGCACTTGGTTCCTGGCGGGTGGCCGGCGATTCATTCGCTGGCGGCGGGGGCAGGCAAGCTGCGTGTCTTCGACTTCACGCCGGACTTCTGGCGGCCTTACACTTTCTGGGCAGGAATAATCGGCGGGACCTTCCTCACCACGGCAAGCCACGGTACCGATCAACTGATTGTGCAGCGATTGCTCGCCGCCCGTGGCCAGCGGCAGTCGGTGACGGCGCTGCTCTCCAGCGGCATAGCTATCTTTTTTCAGTTCGGTCTCTTCCTGATCGTGGGAATCATGTTATGGGCCTTCTACCAGGTTCCGTCGTCGCATTTCGGAAAAGCGGACCGCATTTATCCCACATTCATTGTCAGCCAGCTGCCACACGGCATTTCCGGATTGCTGATTGCCGCGATTCTGGCGGCGGCAATGTCGAACCTGAGCGCCGCCCTGAATTCGCTGTCGTCGAGCTCCATGATCGATTTTTATTTGCGCGGCAATCCCCAGATTGACGAACGCCGGCGGCTGTATCTTTCCCGATTGTCCACACTAATCTGGGCCCTTGTGCTATTCGGATTGGCAATACTCTCGCTGCACAAAGTGGGACGCGTGGTGGAAGTCGGCCTGCAGATCGCATCGGTGGCCTATGGCGCCCTCTTGGGAGTATTTCTGCTGGGCGTCTTAACCAAACGTGCAAATCAGAACGGTGCCATGTTTGGAATGCTCTGCGGTTTCGTCACTGAGCTCTACATCTGGCTCGCCGCCCCGGTGCCGTGGACGTGGTATGTGGCCATCGGAACAGTAATCACTTTCATCGTCGGTTATAGCGCAAGCTTGCTATTCGCCGATCGTAGTCCGACAACCTGACTATATACTTGCCACGCCGCATGGCGCAGCAGCAGGCAAAAATTCGAGCTTCCTCGCCTGAACTGGCGCGCGATCTAGGCGCCAGTCATGCCACCGCGGTGGTAGTTGGGACCATCATCGGCAGTGGCATCTTTCTTGTTCCCGCGGAAATGATGCAGGCGGCCGGCACCGCTAAACTGGTTTATCTCGCGTGGCTGGTGGGCGGGTTGTTGTCTTTTTTTGGGGCGCTGACTTACGCGGAATTGGGTGCGATGAAGCCCCAGGCCGGAGGGGAGTACGTCTATGTGCGCGACGCTTACGGCCCACTCGGCGGTTTTCTTTACGCCTGGACGTGGTTCGTTATCGCGAAGCCCGGTTCCATCGCAACCATAACCACCGGCTTGGTAAGAATTCTGGGAACATTTTCGATATTTTCGTTTTTCGCTCATGACATTGTGGCGCGGCCCTTTCATCTCACCTGGGGACAACTAGTCGCCATTGCTGCAACAGTCTTAATTTCTTTACTGAACTACATCGGAATTAAGAAGGCCGGCGAATTCCAATTAGTTTTCACCATTCTCAAGGTCGCGATGATTTTAACCATCGTGGTCATTGGTTTCAGTTTCAGCGGGGGGAGTTGGGCGCACTTCGCTGCCCAATACGCTGGAGCAAGAAGCGGCATGGCCGGATTCTTCGCCGCGCTGGTCGCGGCGTTATGGGCTTACGACGGCTGGAATGATCTCAACATGGTGGCGGGCGAAATACGCCGTCCGGAGCGCAACATCCCTATAGGGCTGATCGCCGGGGTAGCAACGGTGGGCGCGCTCTACATCCTGGTAAATGCGGCAGTGCAGTACGTCCTTCCTGTAAATGCAATTGCTGGTTCTGAGCGTCCTGCGTCAGAGGCAATCGCTCTCGTATTGGGTCATGCGGGCGCCGGCATTGTTTCAGCCGGCATGGCCTTATCTATGCTGGTGGCTTTGAATGGCACCATCATGAGCGGAGCGCGAATTCCCTACGCCGTCGCCCGCGACGGATATTTTTTCTCCGCATTGGCAGAGGTCCACCCACGCTTTCGCACGCCCTCAGTCGCGATTATGGTGCAGGCGGTACTTGCCATCCTCCTTCTGCTGCTGGGAGGCAATTTCCGCCAACTATTCTCGTTGACGATCTTCGCCGAATGGCTTTTCTATATGATTTCCGGCAGCACAATTTTCGTGTTCCGCCGTCGTGAACCGGATGCGCCACGTCCTTACAAGGTCTGGGGATATCCTGTGGTTCCCGCCTTGTTTGTATTGGCTTCTACTGTGCTTCTGTACTACACCTTTAACGACAATATCCGGAATTCGGCCTTGGGATGCCTGGTAATACTGGCAGGAGTTCCAGTTTTTTACTATTTTTCGCGTAAGCGGCGGGCATTTGCCCCCAAGTAATCCTAACCTTCTCCCCTTTTAGATTATTTTCCCGATTCTGCACAATACTGTTACCAACGTACATGTGCAGGCGACACGTTTACCCCTCGCCTGATCTCCCCTAAGTTAGAGATTCCACCCGCGCTTCTCCCCAGCCCGGGTTCCCCTGGAGTCTATGGCATGACCTCGTTCAATCAGGACTATCAGTTTGGGCTTCTGCCGGAGCACAAGATTGACTGGCGTACGCTGGTCACCAGCTACGGCCTGGAATTGCTTTTCATCTTGCTTCTGATCAACCTGGGTCTGGTGCTGCCTGACAAGCTTAATCTGAAGCAGTATCACGTTACTGAATTGATTCCGTTACCTTCTTTGCAGCCCAAAGCTTATAAACCAAAGCGCCCGGAGATTCATGCTAAGCTGCTGTCACCAGCGCCAATTACAACTCCGCGGCTCACGTTGCCTCGCGAAATTCGGGCACCGCGTCCGCAACAGCAGGATGTTGAGCCGCCGAAAGTGACGGTAAATACGTTTGCTCCGGCGTTGCTGAAGGTGACACCCGGCGGCGCCCGGCCGGTGCTGATACATACCGGAGAGTTTGCGGGGAGTTCGGCGGTGCCTACGGTAAATGCTCTGGTGCAAAAGGTGCAGACCGGCGGATTCGGCGATCCTAATGGAGTCAAGGGTGAGGGCAAGGCGAACGCAAAACTGGTAGTGGCGAACACGGGGGCTTTCGAGATGCCGCAGGGAGCGGGGTATGGCAACGGCTCAGGCGGCGCGAAAGGCATCCGGGGGACAGTTGCGAGTGCGGACTTCGGAAATGGAATTGCGACTGGTGGCAATGGAGACGGCCGCAGCAACGGACGTGGCTCAGGAGTTCAAACCGCGGGATTCGGACAGCAGGAACTCGCACAAGGTGCAGTAAAGACCCCGCGGCAGTTAGACTCCGGTCTGCCCACGAACCCAGTCGAGGTCAGTTTTAAACCAAATCCGGTATACACCGAGGAAGCTCGCCAGCTCAGGCTGGAAGGGGAAGTGTTGCTGGAGGTCATGTTTGCCGCCAACGGCCAGTTGCACGTGAACCGGGTAGTACGCGGGCTGGGCCACGGGCTCGACGAAGCCGCGGTTGCCGCGGCCAACAAGATGCGATTCAAACCAGCTTTACGCAATGGTCAGGCGGTGGATTCCACTGCCATCGTGCACGTAGTTTTTCAATTGGCGTACTAGACTTGGCGTACTAGAGAAGACAGGGAGATGAGAGTCATGCGCAAATGGAATTGGATGGTCACCGCTTTTCTGCTGCTTTCACTGAGTGCAATGGCACAGCAGCCCGCGGAGACACACGTAACGGATGCAGCGGCATCACAGACGTCACAACCGTCGCAGCCTGCAGCGGGCCAGCCAGCGGCCACATCGCCGGCGCCCCAGACGCAGCCTGCCTCATCGCAAGCCGCGCCGGCTTCGCAGTCAGCATCTCCCACGACCATGGATCAAGTGGTGGACCGCTTTATCGAGCGTGAGCACGGGCTGATGAAGATGCTGGAGAATCGCAATCCGGTGGTGGAGACCTATTTGCAGAATCTCACGCTTGATCCGCAGCTCGGTCCCGTCCCCAAGGACGATCACTATTTTCTGGGCCGCATGGATCTGGGCGAGTCGGTGGATCGCAAGGACTACCTCAGAGATCAGAGCATGGAAAAACACCTGCTTGGCGGCTTCACCAAACTTTTCAAAATGCAGTACCAGCCCATGGGCTTTTCCTGGATGATCTTCGCCGACCGCAGTGACTTCGACCGTCAGCACTACGATTTCAAATACATCCATCGCGAATTCCTCGGTGATGTGCGCTGCCTGGTGTTTGACGTCACTCCCAAGAAGGATGCCGGCAAAGGCCGCTTTCTCGGCCGCCTCTGGATTGAAGATCAGGATTTCAGCATCGTCCGCTTGAACGGCACCTATGCGCCACGACCGAAGAACTCCTACTTTTTCCACATGGATAGCTGGCGCTTAAACCTGATTCCGGGGTATTGGGTACCGGCTTACATCTACAGCGAAGAAGGCGACTTCAGTGCTGGCGCGAAGAATAAAATCGCCTTCAAGGCTCAGACCCGCATTTGGGGTTACGACCTGAAGAAGGACGGCAAGGGAGACGAGCTTACCCAGGTGCTGGTGGATTCGAGTGTCAAGGACACAAGCGCTGCCGCCCAGGATGCTTCGCCACTTCAGGCCGAACGTGAGTGGCAACAGCAGGCGGAAGATAACGTAGTGGAACGCCTGCAACGCGCCGGCTTGCTGGCGCCGGAGGGTGACGTAGACAAGATTCTCCAGACCGTGGTCAATAACCTGCAAATTACCAATAACATTGAATTGCCGCGGCCCGTACGCACCCGCGTGCTGCTCACCTCTCCGCTAGAGACGTTCAGCGTGGGCAACACCATCGTGGTCAGCCGTGGACTGATTGACGTGCTGCCGGATGAGGCCAGCCTGGCGATGGTGTTGGCGCACGAACTGGCGCACATCGTCCTGGGACACAACCTGGGCAGCAAGTACGCGTTCAACGATCGCATGCTCTTCTCGGATGACACCACCTACTCGAATCTCGGCTTCAAACATATTCCGGAAGAGGAAACCGCCGCGGACAAGAAAGCAATTGAGATTTTGAAAACGTCTCCTTACGGCCAGAAACTCGACAGCGCCGGATTGTTCCTGAAGGCGCTGCAAACCCGTGTAGGGTCGCTGTCCGCTCTGCTAACCGCACATTTGGGAAACAATATTTCCGAAGGCACCACGGTTACGCGGATGTCACAGTTGATGACTTCCGCGCCCGCTTTCGACATGAACAAGTTGGATCAGATTGCCGCGCTACCTTTGGGCGGCCGGGTGAAAATGAATGCCTGGGATGATCGCGTGGAATTGATCAAGAGTCAGCCCGTGGCCATCACGTCGGCGCGCGACAAGATGCCTTTCGAAGTCACGCCGTTCTTCCCTCGTCTTAGCCGTTTAGGTACCGGGACTAGTGGCACTAACACTACGCCAACCACGGCCAATGCCGGGGCAGCCAATTAATAATAGGCTGGTAAGACACGAATTGCAGTAAGCGCAGCCGGGACCGGAAATCATTTCCGGGATTCCCGGCTCGCGTATTTTGGGGACCCTTTTTTCAGTTGACCAACAATTCTCACTTGCTCGACGCGGGCGTGCCTCCGCTTCGGTTATCGATTCCCAATCCATCACTCACGTGATAATTGGGATAGACCGGCCGCTTGTACTCCGGCAACGGATGCTCCTTCAGCAGTTGCATGACGACCTCGACGGCTTTTTCCAGTTGGGGATCGTGCCCCTGGCGAACTGCCGCAGGATCGAGATCCACTTCGAAGTCCGGCGGGATGCCATGGTTCTCCACTTCCCATTCGCCACCCAGCCCGTAAATCGCATCGCGTGGCGAGGTCACGAACCCGCCGTCAATCAATTCCGGATAGCCTCCGATGCCGACCAGTCCGCCCCACGTCCTCTTTCCGATGAGCGGCCCGATCCCTGCCTTGCGGAAATACCATGGTAACGCGTCACCGCCGGAACCCGCCATTTCGTTCACGATCATCACCTTGGGACCGTAAATCGCCGCCGTAGGACTCGACCAATCATTGCCCTCGCGAGTCACGATCCGGCTCATCAACGGACGCCGCATAGAGTCAATAATGTAATCGGCAAGCTGTCCGCCTTCGTTGAAGCGTTCGTCAATGATGGCAGCGTCTTTCCCGACTTGGGCGAAGTAGTAGCGATTGAAGTTGCTGTAGCCCGCACCCGCGGTATTAGGAACGTGGACATAAGCCACACGTCCTCCAGTCATCTGATACACCTTGCGGCGGTTCCCCTCGATCCATGCAAGATGGCGTAGGGTGTCCTCGCTTTCCACCGGCACAACTGTGACTTCTCTCGCCCCTTTGTCGTCAGGGTTCGGACCAACTTTGAGCTGCACCTGTTTGCCCGCCGTCTGCTCGAAGAAGCTGTAGATGTCATCGGACGCACGCAGTTCTCGCCCATTGACTGCGAGAATGTATTCGCCCGCCTTTACATTCACGCCGGGCTGCGTCAGCGGAGCTTGCAGTCCGGGATTCCAGTTCTCACCGTCATAGACCCGGGCCACACGATAGCGTCCATTTTCGATGCTGTAATCAGCACCCAGCAGTCCGCCTTTGATCTTTTTCGATTCGGGATGGTAGCCCCCGCCCACGAACATGTGCCCCACCGTGATCTCACCCAGTGCTTCCTGAAAGAGATAGGTCAATTCGTCGCGCGAGGCGATGCCTTCCAGATACGGTTCGTATTTCTTCGCCACTTTTGCCAGGTCGAGACCGTGGTAATGCGGGTCATAGAAGAAGTCGCGCTCGATGCGCCAGGTCTCGCGATAAATCTGTTTCCAAGTATCGCGTGGTTGAACGTAAATCTCCATGGTCTCGAGTTTCAGAGGACCTTCGCCGGGCTTGGGCTTGTCACTCTTTTCACTCGCAGGAGGCTCCTCCGTACCCGTCACCGCCCACTGCTCCTCTTTTCGGTAGAGGAGTTTTTCGCCGTTGGCAGAGATTGTGAAATCATTTACGTCTTCGAGGAATTTATCCACCTTGCGCTTGCTCAAGTCGAACCTCTGCAGCGTCTGCTTAAGGTTCTCCTGGTCATCTTCCGTAATTACCGCGGGGCCTTCGGACAGGAACAGAATCCCTGACTTTCCAGCTATCAGATTCACGTAGTCCTTGGCGGGAATCGGCAGAGCCAGAATGCGCTGCCCGATCCCTTCAATGTCTACCCGCACCACAACCGGTTTGTCGCTATCTTTGTTTTTGCCTTTATCGTCTTTATCTTTGTCCTTATCCTTGTCTTTGCTGTCTTTGTCCTTTTCCTTGTCTTTGTCGCCATCGGCGGTCGTATCGGCATCCGACTTGGCGTCTTTATCCTTGCTCTTGTTCTTGTCCTTTGATTTCTCTTTCTCGGCAGCCTTGATTTCTTCTTTGACTTTCTCCTCATCGCTCTCCGGCGCCAGCGGGGAAGGAAGATCCTTCGCCAGAACCACGATGTAAGCGCTTCGTGTAACTAAATGGTTATCGCTCGACATGTCCCAGCCCGCACTCTCCGCCAACCCAAGATCAGTGCTCGCCGTGAAGTAAAGATACTTGCCATTCTTGTCAAACACCGGATAGAGCGCGTCGCTCATACCATCGGTGACTTGATAGGTCTTGCCCTGTTCCACGGAATAGACATAGATGGCGTGCAAGTGACTGGGAAGCTGCTTGGCATACGCGACCCACTTGCTGTCAGGCGCCCAGTTTTGGTTGAATTGTGGCCCTTCGTAGTAATCGGTATCCACGAGCTTCGACGCGCCAGTGGCCACGTCCACGTACCACAAGTTCAGCCGCTTATCGCTGTACGCGATCTTCTTGCTGTCGGGCGACCACACCGGCGCATAGTAGAACGATGGCGACTGACCCAACTTAATATGCCGCACTTGGCCGAGGCCGTTCTGCTGGCGCAGTTGAAGCTCGTATTCGCCCGGCTCATCTGAAAAATACGCGATCCACTTGCCGTCGGGCGACCACGCCGGATCGCGATCGGCTACCGCGGGCGAGTGGGTTACATTGCGGATGTCGCCTTTGTCGGTCGGCACGGTGAAGATTTCTCCCCAGGCTTCCATCAGTGCCCGGGTGCCGGTAGGCGAAAGGTTGAAAGCGTGAATACGCTTCGGCTCTACCTTCACAAAACCTGGTCGCACCTGGGCAAAATCTCCCGCCACCCGGATGTTGACCGTCTTGCTCTGGTGGGTGTTGAGGTCGTAGAGATGAAGCGAACCGAACTGTTCGATGATGATGGCGTCCGGCCCCGCCGACGCGGACTTGAAATCAAAGCCCTCGCTCTTGAGCGCTTCTGACACCTTCCTGGTCGCGGTGTCGTAGGCGAACAGGCTGACCAGGCCATTGCGATCAGACAGGAAGTAGATAGTGTTTCCCACCCAGAGCGGATTGAAATCGGTGGAATTTTCGCGCGGGATCTTCACCACGCTGGAATCTTTCAGATCAGCAATCCAAATCGGAGTGGTCTGTCCGCCGCGATACCGCTTCCACGCCGCCTGCCACTGCGGATGTGGAACGTAGGCCAGGTGCGTGCCATCCGGCGAGTACGCTGCTTCTTCTCCAATGGGCAGAGGAAGTTCGCTGGGAAATCCGCCCGCCGCCGGCACCGTAAATAATTTGTCTGCAAAATGGTAGTAACTGGCGCGTGTGGAGCGGAACACGATGTTCTTGCCATTCGGCGTCCAGGCGACAACTTCGTCGGTTCCAGGGTGGTACGTCAATCGCTTCGGCTCACCTCCGGCCGCCGTGACGACATACACATCTTTATTGCCATCGTAATCGCCGGTGAATGCGACCATCGTGCCGTCAGGCGAAAATAGCGGATCGGTTTCATTACCGGTTCCCGCTGTCAGACGACGGGCATCGCCGCCGTCGCGGGCTACAATCCACAAATCGCCCGCATAGTTGAAGACGATCTGAGTCTTACTGACGGTTGGCTTGCGCAGCAGAAGTGGAGGATTGCTCTCCGCTACGCAAAATGCCGTGAGCAGAGACAGCATGAACAGACAAAGAAAGATGATGACCTTTCGCATAAGTGGAACTCCTGTTAGAGGTGAGCGGGAATCTTAGTGTGCCAGACACATTCGGGTCAATAACGATAATCAGTCAAATGACACAAGACGCTCGCAAAGCGCGGAGACAATTGCTGCTCATACAAATGTTCATCGTTGGGCGATCTTATTTTTCCGATCGTCCTTTTCCAGGCAGCCCTGCTGGATTCTCATGAGTGCGCTCGCGGAAGCCGCCTTTCATCCCTGCCGCCAGGCTGATGCTGGATTCCCCAAATTTATCGCGCAGGCGATCTGCCGTGGTCAGTGCCTTGTTCCAGCGCTCATGAAGTGTAGAGTCCAGAAGCTCGATCTGCCCAGAGTGCCCCTTAAAGCCTGATACATGCACTCCCAACAGGCGCACCTTGGCGGCCTTATGCCAGTTATTACGAAATAGCGTGCGCACCTGCTCGAAGATTTCGATATCGAGTTGCGTAGGCTCGGCCAGCGAATGGGCGCGCGTGATAGTAGTGAAGTCCTGGTAGCGCAGTTTCAATTGGATGGTGCGGGCATGCAACCCGTTCTCCCGCAAACGGCGTCCGACCATTTCTGAAAGCCGCATCAGGGTGGATTCCAGTTGCTCACTGTCGGCGGTGTCGTCGTTGTAAGTGTGTTCGTGGCTGATGGATTTCGGGTCGGTGTCGGCGCCGACCTCCGAATCGAACCAGCCACCCGCGTCTTCACCTCGCGCCTTCCCCGCCAGAGCCATTCCCCACTTACCGAAACGGTCCTCCAGCACGTTCTCTTGCAGGGCAGCCAGGTCCCCGACTCTGTAAACGCCAAGCTGATGCAAATCTTGCTCCATGACCTTGCCCACACCAGGGATGTCGCGGACGTCGAGCGGCGCCAGAAATTTGGCCTCCTGGCCCGGCATAATCCACAGAACCCCATTTGGTTTGGCCCGCGCGGAGGAAACTTTGGCGATTAATCGCGAAGTGCCGATGCCAATCGAGCAGTTAAGTTGCGTCGCGAGTTTCATTTTGTCGTGCAGCCGTTGTGCGGCGCGCAAGGGAGGCCCGTGCAGACGTTCGGTGCCTGTCATATCCAGATAGGCTTCATCAATCGACGCCATCTCCACCTGCGGGGAAAAACTGTTCAGCACCTCGTAGACTTTCTCGGAGCATTGGCGATAACGTTCCGGATGACCGTCCACAAAAATCGCGTGCGGACAATGCTTGGCTGCGGTACGCAGCGGCATGGCAGAATGCACGCCAAATTTGCGCGCCTCGTAAGATGCCGCTGAAACTACTCCACGCTCATCGCGTTGCCCGCCGACGACTACCGCTTTGCCCTTCAGGGAAGGATCGAACAGTTCTTCCACCGACACGAAGAAGGCATCCATGTCGACGTGGAAGATGGTTTTGATGAACTCTGACATACTCAGAGAAGGAACGACTCCAGCGAAATTTTATCAGTGCGGCAGCCGGCGATACAGGATGTTCATTAGCCCGAGACGGAGAAGGGAGGTTTGCGACGGACTCGCGCGCTCACCACGCCTCGTAGCAGTGGGCTATTGCGATTGTGGCGCCGATGAAGCTGGAAGGCGGCTCGGGTGGGCCGGTGAGAATCATGGCGCTGTTGAAATAGCAGACAGTTTGTGGCTGGATTCCGCTAGTCTTGATTGATGAAACAATACTGCAGCACTTCCCTGAAAATTATCGGGAGGTTTTTCGCAGCTTTTCCTCCACGCTTTCATCTGATCGTTATATTTGATTTCGGCGGAGACAAAATATGAGTGACTTGCGCTATCCCATCGGGAAGTTCACTTTCAACGGTTCCCCTACTGAACAAGCCAGGAACAAGTTCATAGATGACATCGAGCAGGCGCCTTCGCGATTGCGCGCCGCGGTGCAAGGGCTGTCGCAGGAGCAGCTTGATACTCCCTATCGTCCCGGAGGATGGACGGTGCGGCAGGTTGTGCATCACGTACCTGACAGTCATCTCAACGCGTATGTGCGCTTTAAGCTCGCTTTAACCGAAGATGAGCCGACCATCAAACCGTATCACGAGGATCGCTGGGCAGAATTGCAGGAATCGCGAACCGCCCCCATTGAAATTTCGCTGGCGTTGCTGGAATCTCTTCACCAACGATGGGTGCTGGTGCTGCGTGCCATTAAGCCGGAAGACTGGAAGCGCGCGTTCCGGCATCCTGAGTTAGGTGTCGTCAGTTTGGAGAAAAACGTCGCGCTCTACTCCTGGCACGGACGGCACCACGTGGCGCACATTACCTCGCTTCGCGAAAGAATGGGTTCGTAGGGACCAGCTCATCCCGCGAGGTGCAGCTTCCAGAACAGGTAGCTGATGGATTCGCGCAAAACGCCTAAGGTCCGTTGCCAGCGCGTGTGCGGCAGTGAACCGGGACGCGGCGCCACATAAACCTGGATCCCCTCATGCTCGAGCAGCGCCTTAACGCGGAAAACATGGTACCCGTCGCTTACAGCAACACAACTGTGCATTCCATTGGCGCGCATGATTACCATCACTCGTTTTGCCGATTGTGCCGTGTCTGAGCCCTGGGTTTCCGCGATCAGATTATGTTCGGGCACTCCGCGATGCATCAGATAATCATGTCCAACCCCACCTTCGCTATAGTCGGGGTCAGAACCCGAACCGCCGGTGGTGATGATGACGGGCGCTACTCCGCGTCGGAAAAGATCGTAGGCGTGATCCAGGCGGGCGCGAAACACGGGGGAGGGACGACCAGCGTACTCGGCGGCCCCAAAAACCACGATCACGTCAGCCGATTTGAGACCTTCCCCAGATGACTCGCGAACAATGCGAATGGCAGTTGCGGCTATGAAGGTGATAAGCAGCAAAGCAACCAGCCCCGCCACCCGCAAAATCCAGTGGCGCCTTGCATCGCCGTTCGCTGTTGACTGATTCATCCCTGCGCGAAAAACTCAGAGATCTCCTGGCTGGGGATGGCGCCTTCCCGCATGACGCGCCATCGGGCGTCGTCATCGGTCAGGTCCACGATGGTAGAAGCCACTTCGCGGGGCGAGGTGCCGCCATCGACAATGATCGCGATGCGATCTTTTAGCTGATCACGAACTTGCTGGGCAGTCGTGCACTCCGAGGCTCCGCTTAGGTTGGCAGAAGTAGCCGTGATAGGAATGCCTGCGGCCTTCACCACCGCGAGTGGGATCTTGGCGTTTGGCACTCGCAGGGCAACGTTCCCGGTATTAGCAGTGACCTTCAAGGGAAGGCGTGACGCCGCGCGAACGATAATGGTAAGCGGGCCCGGCCAGAAGCGGCGCGCCAGATTATAGAATTCCTCGGGCAGCGGACGAGCCAGTTGTTCGGCTTGATCAACACTTTCGATAAGCAACGATAAAGGCTTGTGGCGGGACCGCGATTTAATCTCGTAAACCCGCTCGACCGCGCGCAGGTTAAAGGGATCAGCCGCCAGCCCATAGAAAGTGTCCGTCGGCATACCCAGCACCTGGCCGGCCCGGATCTGTTCGGCGCTGTACTTTACCAATGAAGTTTCCGGGTTATCACAATTGATTTTGACGATTTCCGAGCGCACCGCGCTTCCTTCCCGGTTGATTGCAGAATGTCTCTGGAACGGCGAACCCTAACATAACACGCCGAAGGCTGCAAGCTGAGGCAAACCAGCGTAGTATGCTGGTTCGCAGGTGACGGAAACCACCAAAAAAAAGATTTCCCAGGTCGGGGGCGCGCTGCAGGCGCGCTTGCGGCGAGTGGAGGGCCGCCACAATTCGCTGGTGAAAGAACTTCGGCGCGCCTTTCATATCGGCGACCTGACTGAAGACGGGTATTGTGCCATCGAGGGGCTTCGGATCGTCGAAGAGGCCATCCGCAGCGGGCTTCGTTTCCGGGCGGTGTTTTTTAGCGAATCAGCCATGGCGAGGGCCGAACGATTGTTGCCACAGATCGCCGCCCACGTAGAAACGCTGGTGTTGCCGCACAAATCGTTCTCGGAAGTTGTTCCCAGCGAAACGCCGCAGGGTGTAGCCGCGCTGGTAAAGTGCAAGGAATTCACACGGCAAGCTGTACTGGAAAGAGTCCAGGCCGGCCCCTTGCTGGCCGTCGCCGGAATACAAGACCCGGGCAATATGGGAACAATCCTACGCTCGGCGGAAGCGTTCGGAGCCGGCGGCGTGCTTTTGGGAGAGGGAACAGTGAGCCCGTTCAACTCCAAGGTAGTGCGGGCATCCGCAGGATCGGTGTTCAGGCTGCCGCTGGTACGAGTAAAACTGGCGGAGGTGATGCCTCAACTGCGCCAACTTGGAATTCGAATGGTTGCGACCTCGTCGCACAAAGGCACGCCGTTGGATGAGACTGAGTTCAGTGGTCCTATGGCGGTATTCGTGGGAAACGAGGGTGCGGGCCTGCCGCGCGATTTAATGGCAGAGATGGACGAAGTCGTTGGCATCCCGCATGCGCCGCAGGTGGAGTCGCTGAACGCAGGTGTGGCGGCGAGCATCGTACTGTATGAGGTGGCGAGGAA
Organism: Acidobacteriota bacterium; assembly: GCA_003225075.1. Lineage (GTDB taxonomy): Bacteria > Acidobacteriota > Terriglobia > Terriglobales > Acidobacteriaceae > Gp1-AA124. The sequence goes on from QIAP01000036.1 coordinate 50,439, forward strand.
ATCAAGGATTGCCACGGAGGCACGGAGTCACTGAGTCTGAATGGCAAATCCTTGATCCCGAACGATGAAGCGACTGGTTAATGTATTCGCAATGGAAGCGTTGTTTAGATGAGCCTGTTCCAACCCATCCCGAGCGGCGAAAAAGCGGCCGACCGCACCCGTCCGCTCGCCGACCGCATGCGTCCACGCACGCTCGACGAATTCGTAGGTCAGGAACATCTCATCTCGCCGGGCAAGCCGCTGCGCACCCAGATTGAGCGGGACGACACCGGCTCCCTGATCTTCTGGGGACCACCTGGCACGGGCAAGACTACTCTGGCCCAGATCCTCGCCCACATGACGAAGGCGGAGTTTATCGAGTTTTCCGCGGTGCTCACCGGCATAAAAGAAATCAAGCAGGTGATGGCCGACGCCGAACGTGCGCGTCAATACGGCACGCGCACTATCGTCTTCATTGATGAAATTCATCGCTTCAACAAAGCGCAACAGGACGCATTCCTGCCGCACGTGGAAAAAGGAAACATCCGGCTGATTGGCGCGACGACAGAGAATCCATCATTCGAGATCATCGCCGCCCTGCTCTCGCGCTGCCGCGTGTATGTGCTGAGACCGCTTACCGAAGAACAAATCGTGGTGCTGCTTAAGCGGGCCTTGGCGGATGAAGAGCGCGGCCTTGGCACACAAAAGTTACGCTCCTCCGATGAGGCGTTACAAAGAATCGCCAGCTACTCGAGCGGCGATGCCCGCAGTGCATATAACGTTTTGGAGGTAGCGGCCTCGCTGGCCGCCCAACGCACTAACCAGGAACAAGGCGCGGAGATCACCAGCGAAATCGTACAGGACGCGGTACAGAAGCGAGTCCTGCTCTACGACAAGGCGGGCGAAGAACACTACAACCTGATCTCGGCCCTGCATAAATCTGTGCGGAACAGCGATCCCGACGCAGCGCTTTACTGGCTGGGTCGAATGCTTGAAGCGGGAGAAGACCCGCTGTACATCGCGCGTCGCGTGGTGCGCATGGCCGTCGAGGACATCGGCCTGGCTGATCCGCAGGCGCTTGCGCTGTGCATGGCGGCGCGTGATGCCGTGGATTTCATCGGCATGCCCGAAGGCAATCTTGCGCTGGCTCAAGCGGTGGTGTATCTCTCGCTGGCAGCAAAATCAAATGCGCTGTACACGGCATACAGCACGGTACAGCAGGACGTGGAACGCACTGCAGCGGAGCCTGTCCCTTTGCATTTGCGCAATGCGCCTACCGGATTAATGAAAGGTCTCGGCTACGGAGAGGGCTATCGCTACGCGCATGATCTCGAAGGAAAAATTGCCGACATGCAGTGTCTTCCCGACAACCTGCGCGATCGCGTGTATTACGAACCAACCAACGAAGGCCTCGAAAAACGCATTCGCGAGCGCTTGCACCAGATCAAACAACGTCGTTCTCAAGCCGCTAAACACGAGCCCGAACGCGATTCAGCGTCATCAAAAAAAGAGTCATAAGCGTACAGCGATCATCCAATTCTCAAGTGCCGGTGCTGCTTTTTCTTGCATTCGGCAAACTGCGGAGGGCTCGGTCCATGGCAGCTAGCCCCGGAACAACCCCGGTTGATGGTGTACTACTCGCATCCGGCACGGATGTGAGTAGTACACCTTACGTCTCTACGCCGCTATTGCCGGACGATCAGGTGCAAGACCTGCTGAAGCTGCAGAAGGCTGCGCAGAAGATCAACTCCATCCTCGATCTAGATCAACTGATCGACAAAATTGTGAATGACGTCGCCCGCTCATTCGGCTGCGTTGAGGCCAACATCTACTTGCACGACGAGAAGCAGGCTGAGTTGGTGCTGGCCGGCGTCCACGGCTGCACTCTCCACGGCAAGGGACATCGGCTAAAAATTGGAAAAGAAGGCATGGTCGGTTATGTCGCCGCGACTGGCCAGATGCGCTACGCGCCGGATGTTCGCCTGGATCCTTATTACATAGGCTGTGAAGAAGGCACGCTTTCAGAAGTGGCCATCCCCCTACATGTCGGACAAAGACTAGTAGGCGTGTTCACTGCATCGCATCATGAGTTGGACGCTTTTCCGCAGGAACAGTTGAGACTATTGCAGGCGTTGTGCAGCCACATCGCCGTCGCCGTGCGGAATGCGTCTCTTTTTCAGCGTGAGCGCCAGCAGCGGAAACGAATGGACCACGAGGAGCAGGAAGCTCGTCTGATCCAGCAGGCGCTTCTCCCCAAGAGCTCACCCTATATTCCCGGATTCGCAATTTCCGGACTATCCATTCCGGCAGGCGCAGTCGGAGGAGATTGGTACGATTTTATTCCCATGAAAGATGGCCGATGGGGCCTGGTGCTGGCAGACGTCTCCGGCAAAGGTATGGCGGCGGCTCTGCTGATGTCCGCCACTCGCGGTATGTTGCGATCGCTAGCTGAAGCCTCCTGCACGCCGGCTGAAGTTCTGACCAAGCTCAACGGTTTGCTGGTAGACGATTTTCCCTCGGGCAAATTCGTAACCATGGTATATGCGGTGCTCGATCCGGCGACGCGCACGCTGACGTTCGCAAATGCCGGCCACTTGTCTCCCTTGCTGGTCACCAATGGCTCCGAGATTAGATTTCTGGAAACCGTATCAGGGCTGCCACTAGGCGTCACCTGTGGCTCATTTTCCGAGGCGACCGTGCATTTACCCGAAGGTTCGCGGCTACTGTTTTACAGTGACGGAATCACCGAGGCTGCCAATCAGGAAGAAGAAGAATATGGTGAAGCTCGTCTCAAGGATCACGTGCTGAAGGCTAACCTATCCAACGAGGGACTTCTCGAAGATGTCCGGGAGTTTGTCAACGGTGTGGGTTTGCAGGATGATGCCACGGCGATCCTAATTAGCTCCGGTGTATAGAAAGCGCCCGCAAAGACAAAATCTCTACGAGACTCCACGGCTAAGCGAATCGGGCACGGTGCTCTTTCAGAATGCAGTGGCCCATCACTACAAATATTCCTGCCTGGCGGGCCTTCTCGGCAGCCCGTTCGTTGATGACATCTTCCTGCATCCAGACGGCTGGGACTTTCATTTGTATAGCCTGATCAACAATCTCTTCAACCCGGTCGGGGCGGCGGAAGATGTTTACAATATCAATCTTTTCCCGCACATCGAGAAGTGATTTGTAAGACTTCTCCCCCAGCGATTCTGAAATCTCTGGATTCACAGGAATGATTCGATATCCGTGACTCTGCATGTATGCAGAAACCCCGTGGCTTGGACGCAACGGGCTATTGGAAAGTCCGACTACGGCAATGGTTTTGGCACGTTTAAGAAGATCCGTGATGGGGTCAGAGACGGGCAAAGAGGCCATTGATTCCGTTCAACATTCTACCGGGCGCGACTGTGAGAAGCTAGTTTGCGCTTTCAGTATCGTCGGGTCTAACTCCGGTTAATCTTTCTTCTTGTTCGCATCCACTTTCTGTTTAAACATTTTTAGCGCCAGTTTGCGGATCGTATCGGAAACTTCCTTGTTGCCGGATAAGTTTTTCAAGTCGTGCACCAGTAAATTTTTCATCAATCCAAGGGATGCGTCCAGCGGAGTGCGGGGATTGAAAACGAGATTCCGCGTCACGCTGTAATTCTTGGCAAAACGGCGCTTCATGGTGATCCCACGCAGCACTACCTCCAACACATTCTTCTGGTTGGCGAAATTCTCGACTTCACTATCCGTAACTTTTGGCGAGTCGAGGACCGCTAACGCCACAACTTTGGTGCCGTCCCGAATCAGAATAGAGCGTTCCTCTTTGCTCCCCTTCATGGCGAGCTGAATGCGCGCTTTCACGTCCAGTTTGGCAATCTTCTGCAACGTGTTGTCGCGGCGCCCATCGGGATTCAGTAGAGGTTTCTTAACGGCGGATGCAGGTTTCTTGGCGACGGCAGCAGCCGGTGCCGCGACGGCAGTCGGAGTCGAAGTGGCCGACGGACCTGGCGCCTCGGTAGTTGCTGGCTCAGGTGAGGCAAGGCTTTCCGGATTGTTTCCAGCACTGTCGTCGTGAAGGTCGCCAATCGGCTGAAACGGTTTATCGGCTTCGGCAGATATCTCGGCCGCATGTTCCCTAAAGTACGCGACGACTTCTTCGTCCATCGCATCCTCGGGCCCTGGCAGTTCCTGACCAGATGCCACTTCGACAGCCTGCCCGGGTGTCGACTGCGCTTGTGGCGCTTTCGGCTCCGCTGGTTTCGAGGCTGCGCCTCGCGGAAATGAAGGATCTGGCGGCTTAATGACTTCAGCGGCCTCGGCTGATTTCAGATTTGGATTTGAGGCAAGTGCATTCCGGATCGGAGCCGATTGGTTCGCCCGGCGACTTATCAGGATAATTTCAACAATGTCGCGGGACCCGGAACTCGCCAATTCGATAATCGAATCGGCAGGCACGCTGGGATTTTCAAGAAGCGCCGGCAGCAGGCACGGCCGCAAGTTCTCCGGCGCGATCATGTATGCCAGCACCTCGCGAGGAGTAGTGGTATCCAAAGCCACCGCCAGTGCCGCCGACTCGTCCCAACCCGCCAGTGTGAGGCGAGCCTGTTGGCCAAAGATTTTATTGTTGTTCGCCAGGTAAACCAAGATTTCTATCATCTCCGCGGGTGGCACGGTTAATGCACCGCGAGCGGCTGCATGCATGCGCGTAGAGGGCAGAGCAGATGCACGGATGAGCTCGATGATGCGCGGCATGACTTCGAATTCCTCGCCTTTGAAAGTGGCTAAAACCGAGCCGCAAAATCACGCCTCGCGGCCAACTAGCCAATTCGGAAACAATTACTCGTGCTGCTATTTTATTCTGATTGAATTCCCCAACTAAGTACCGTTAGTAACACAGGTTGCCATCCCATTTGCCGCTCAGCATTTCCCAAATTGGTTCCTGTCCTATGATTGTTTTTCATCGCGTCTCAAGTGCAGATAACCACGTATGAACGGTTGCAAATCGCCATCGAGCACGCGGTCCACATCCCCGATTTCGACCTTCGTGCGGTGATCCTTCACCACGCGATAGGGTTGCAACACATAAGAGCGAATCTGTGAGCCGAAGTCAATGTCGAGTTTGGAATCTTCAATCTTCTTCGTTGCGGCGCGCTTCTTCTCCATTTCGAACTCATAGATTTTGGAGCGCAGCATGCTCATGGCGCGTTCGCGATTCTTATGTTGCGATCGTTCGTTCTGGCAGGCTACCACGATTCCAGTCGGAATATGGGTAAGCCGCACAGCGGAATCAGTGGTGTTCACGTGCTGACCGCCCTTGCCGCTCGAACGATAGGTGTCTACCCGAAGGTCTTCCGGCTTAATGATGACTTCGATGCTGTCGTCAATTTCCGGCGATACAAACACGCTCGCGAACGAGGTATGACGGCGCTTGGCTTGATCGAAGGGCGAGATACGCACCAGGCGATGCACGCCGATTTCGCTGGTGAGCAGACCGAAAGCGTAGTCGCCGGTCACGGTAAAGGTCGCTGACTTGATTCCTGCTTCATCGCCCGGCTGATAATCATTGAGCACGGTTTGAAACCCCTGGCGCTCTGCCCACCGCAAATACATCCGGAGCAGCATCTCCGCCCAGTCCTGCGATTCAGTTCCACCAGCGCCCGGATGGATCGTGACGATAGCGTTGCGTGCGTCATTTTCTCCCGACAGAAGAGTCTCGGTTTCAAGGCGATCCACTAAGTCGCGCAGAGAATCAATTTCACGGCGCAGGTCCGCATCAACCTTTTCGCCCTCGCGTGCCAGCTCAAAATAGGCAGCGATATCCTCGCCGTGCCGGCCTAGTTCAGCCTCAGTGGCCAACACGTGCTCCAGGCGCTTGCGCTCGCGCATGATTTGTTGAGATTTTTCTGGATTCGCCCAGAGATTCGGGTCGGCAACCTTCTTTTCTATCTCGGCTAGCTGCTGGCGGAGTTTGCCTGCGTCAAAGATACTCCTGCAGGTCGCGAACCTTTCCCTTGAGTAAAGCGTATTCCTGTTCCAGCTCTTCGACCATGTTTATCGCTCTGTCTTGCGGTGGGATGTGAAGCGCGTCAGCAGCGCTCCTATTGAAATTATCGCACACAGGTAGGCAAACCAGTCTCCGTGGCGGGTGTAAAAGGTGGTTACTGACGTAAGCTCGTACGCTGCCTGCAAAGCACTACGAACCTTGCGTTCCGCGCGTGCGACGATGCGGCCGTAGGGATCGATGGATGCCGTCACTCCAGTATTGGTGGCACTGAGAAGCCAGCGGTCGTTCTCGATGGCCCGCATACGGGTCTGGTTCAAATGCTGCGCATAAGCGCCACTGTCGCCGTACCAGCCGTCGTTAGAAATATTCACCAGCACCTGTGCCCCGTTCGCCACAAACTGCCGCACTTCGTCAGGAAAAATCGATTCGTAGCAGATGATGAGGCCAATCCTGGCACCGCCGGCATCCAGCGGCATGCGAGACGAGCCCCGCTGGAAGTCGCCAACCTCCTTGGTCAACATATCCATAAACGGCATAGCGCGCCGAAAAGGTACGTATTCACCAAAGGGCACGAGATGTACTTTGTCATAGCGTCCCACCCACTCTCCACTAGGACTGATCAGAGCGGCTGAGTTGTAAACCTCAGTTTCGCGCTGCGGCGAACTGGACGCGTTGCGTACACCAAGACTTCCAGTGATAACCCAGGCGTTTGTCTGACGCGCCACGTTGCTTACAACGTCGCGGAAGCCAGGATCGCCAGTGTAAAAGGGCGCGGGTGATTCCGGCCAAACAATGAGATCGAAATGCCGCGACTTTGGCGACGCCGAGTCGCTCGAAGCTGATGCTCTTGAATCCGGCGGATTCAGTGATATCCAGGTCAGATCCCGCAAGGTGCCCTCGAAATAGTCCTTGGTCCAGTCAGCGCCTTGTAGGATTGGAATGTTTTCCTGTACCAGAAGAGCCGCGTGTGTGGAGGGAAGACGCGGAGGGCTGATCCATCGCCCCGCTTGCAGCACGAGAGCAGCCGCCAGTCCGGCGCCCAAAAGTATTTTGCATTTGTCACGCCGCAGCAGAAAAGCCGCCGCAAGAGCTGTGTTTACCAACATGATTTCGAAAGAGAGCCCGTAAACCCCCGTCACTGTCGCCACGCGAGCTAAAGGAATGTTATCAACCTGTGCGATGCCCAATAGGTCCCACGGCAATCCGGTAATACGCGTCCGCGCCAGTTCGACCGCAACCCAGAGAAATGGCGCAACCAGCAGGGCGCGGCGGCTGAAGGCGCGTCCCCCGGCAGCAAGACTGAGTACCAGGCCAAATACTCCGTGGTAGAGCCCCAGATAAAGACAGAATAGGAACAGGATGAGCAAAGCAACGGGTCGGCTCAGACCGCCGTACTGATGCATTGTGGCGTAGATCCAATAGCAAGTGCCGGCGTACCACACGATGCCGCAGACGTAGGCCAGCACGAAAGCCTGCCCGGGCGTTGCGGGCAGCAGCTTGATATTTTCATCCAACTGCAAAGCTGACGGCTTGCGGGTCCGAAGGAGCGCGATAAGTAGCGGGGCCAGCGCGACCCAGGAGAGCACGTACACTCCGGGCAGAGGAAAAATGACAATCTGCAACACCGCGGAGAGCAAAACCAGAAGCCAGGCGCTGATGTGAATATGCCGCACAGGCAAGAATAGCAAAATGCACCGATGGATTCGGAAATCACATTGGGGGTGGTCAGTAGCTGGTGATTCGGGATCAGCGGTCACGGACCGCCGCTCTTAACGATTGACTGCGATTTCGGACGTCAGACGCTGTCGTACAAAATTCACGATCTTCGAAGTTACGTACTCTGGCGGACGAATTCGGAAAACCGGCTTGGCCGCGTCTTGCTTAAGGGGGATACCGCTCCATGCGGAACCATTTGCTTCTGAGTGTTCGTGCAAGATGACGGCACTGGCCTGACCAAGAAATTCCTGCGCTGAAGTCTTAAAGTCGGCGGTCCCAGGGTCGAGTACGGTAAGGTAAAGATCTGGGTGAAGAAATTTCAGGACGCTATTAGATTCCAGAATCACATTGCCCGCTGTCGAGATTCTGCGCTCAAGCGCGGGCATGGCATCAGCAAGGTGTCCTTGTTCTGTGCGTACCCAAAACACCTGCTCCGCCCCCGCCAGCAAAAATCTTGAAGTATCCGACTCTCCGGAACGATCCTTCTCCTCTGAAATCGCCCAACTGTGATCTCCGCCTGCGCAGTCACATGCCTTACCATTCGCCGAGCAGATTCCGTGACCGTACTGGGTAATCTTCATAGCAGTCCATTGAAATTCCCGCAAAGCAGCGATCAGGCCAGCGACCACGCTGGTCTTGCCCACGCTTCGAGAATGTCCGCCGACTACGATGATTGCCATGGCTAGTTTGAGAGCAGTTGTAACTTCCTTGTCCCGACTCGGTCTGTCCCTCCCGACCGCCTTAATCCTTTTTGGCCAACCGCGCCAGCGCTGCCAGTTCTTTCAAATACTGCTTCAAAGGGCGTGCCGGTGTACCCCAGAAGACGACTCCTTTACCACGAACTACCTTCTTGCTTAAGATGCCGCTCCCGGACCCGAGGATGGCGCCCGATTCAATACGCGCATGGTCGCCGATTCCCACTTGTCCGCCAATCACCACGTTATCCTCCACTACCACACTGCCCGAAAGCCCGGTCTGCGCTGCGATCACCACATCCTCGCCTATTTGCACATTGTGGCCTATATGTACTAGGTTATCAATCTTAGTGCCGCGGCCGATGCGCGTCACGTCGAGTGCCCCCCGATCCACCGTACAATTCGCGCCGATCTCGACGTCATCCTCAATTTCCAGCCGACCTATCTGCGGGAACTTCTCGTAGCGGCCAGTCTTGCGATCTCGCACATATCCGAAGCCATCACTGCCCAGAACAGTTCCGGCGTGGATGACTACACGACTACCCATACTTGTTTGCGGATAGACCGTGACGTTTGGAAAAACCTGGCAATCCCGTCCTGTGCGAACCTGCTCGCCGATCACACTCATGGCGCCGATGCGCGAGCCCGCTCCGATCTCCGCACCGTTCCTGATCACCACCCGCTCCTCGATGATTACGTTCTCGCCGATCTTCGCCGACGCATGAACGATCGCGGTAGCATGCACTCCGCCGGCTACGGGATCTGTCGTCGCAAGCAGTTGGGCCACTCGGGCAAACGCAAGGCGGGGCTGATCGCAAATGAGCAGCGGCTTGGAATCTGCAACGTTGGAGGCGAACTCACCAGCCATAATCGCGGCAGCCCCAGAACGCAGTGCATTGGGCAGGTTTTTCTCGTCTTCCACAAACACCACATCCCCACTCCCAGCGGACTCAATACTGGCAACTCCAGTTACCTCGACTGCACCATCGCCTGACAGCTGCGCCTGAACCAGGTCGGCAATCTCTTTGACTGAGCGTTTCATAGCATTTGTGTATAGCACAGGTTCCGCAACAGTCGGGGGACTACAATGTCTTAATGGAACGCAAGATGTTTTGGATCATCTTCGCCGTCCTGGGTCTGGTGGCAGATTTGATTTTGCCGCTGTGGTGGGCGCTGGCAGCAAGCGTCCCCATTTTAGTTTTATCGTGGTGGATCGCTTACCGCAGCGAATGGTTCTGACCGAACTTAGGAACTGTAAGAAGGCTCGCCCATGCCGCCCGCAAAGCCGCGCTATCCGAGACGAGGCATCGCTACAGACGATTGACAATTATCTCCGAGTTTTACTATCGTTTCTGTCCCGATTGTCTTCCATAGGAGGAGAGATGAGAGGTCACTTTAAAAACTTGATGCTGTCATTGGCCGTGGCGATGTTCTTGCTGGTCCCCCGTATTTCGTTTGCCGAAGAACAACCCCATATGGAGGCAGCTCTCCATCATTTACAGGCAGCTGCGGAAGAACTGCGGCAAGCCGAGCATGACAAGGGCGGACATCGCGCAAAAGCTCTCGATTTGACCCAACAGGCTATCAACCACGTAAAGGCCGGTATGCATTTCGACGAAACCCACGAACGCAAGGGCGAGGGAATGAAGAAAAACGACAAACAGAAATAACCCTTGCGAAGACCGAGAGAAGCCGCCTTGCGGGCGGCTTCTCAGTTCTGGATATCAGTTCGAGACCCGAGATCCCGCGCCGCCTTTGCAGAGTACTGTCCGGAATAGTTGTCTGATTTAGCTCGATTTCAGTAGAGCGGCGGCTCACCCTCGGGCCGTGTCTTCCAGCGACGATGCACCCACAACCATTGCTCGGGGTAGCGACGCACATAATCCTCAATCACCTTCGTAAACCGGACGGTATTCGCGACCACGTCTTCCTCAACATTCCCGGTTCGGATGAGATTCACCGCCGGATCGAAGCGCAGTCGGTATTTTCCGAGTGCGGGGTCCCAGATAGTAAAGCCCGGGACCACCGCAGCATCGGTCCGCAGCGCAATTCTGGCCAAGCCGCTCGCGGTACACGCTGAGATACCAAAAAAGGGCACAAAAACACCTTGCGGCGGTGTCATATTCGTATCCATCAATATCCCCACCGTCTCCCCTGCCTTAGTTGCCGATAGCAACCCGCGCACAAATTCATCCTTATCCACCGTAGTATTGCCGTGCATGGTGCGGTAATGGCGAATAAAACGGTCGAGCCGCTGGTTGTCCAAAGGTCGCATGACGATATGCAGAGGATGGCTGTGCAGAGAATGAGTGAATGCCGAGAGTTCCCACCCTCCCAGGTGAGCCGTCAAGAATAGAACTCCCTTGCCGCGATTGTAGGCGCGCTCGTAATTTTCAAAACCTTCGTATACGACGACCTGACTGACATTCTCGCGGGTATAGCGGGGAAAAAGACAGACCTCGGCGAGTTGGCGTCCCAGGGAAGTAAATTCTCCGCGCAGAATACGGCGGCGTTCACGCTGGCTCTTCTCGGGAACCGCCATCGCCAGATTTCGCATGCCAACCCGGCGCAGGCGCACGTGTAGCAGATACACTGTCTGGGCGATCGCGATGCCTATAGCACGCGCCAAAGGACGCGGCAAGACGCCGATTGCCTTCACCGCCAGCCACGCTAGCGCGTACTCCGCTTTTTGACGCATGCCAGGGAAGGGTGACGGTACATCGCAAGAAAATCGTTGTCAAACCGGAAGAGAAGTCCGACAAGCAATCCCATGAAAGTAACGGGCACGACCTTAGTCATGTCCTGTTGCGGACTATTTCTCGCTTGCCGATTTTGCCCATTTTGCCAAGGTAGTCAGAAATGGGTTCGCCCCCGCCGGCGGATCGATGAGGCCGGTAAGTGAAGTCTTGAAAGGAACCATCCGGCCATAGAACTCGCGTGTGCTGTCCTTGTCCTGCTTAATCACGGCGCCATTAAGAGTTATCCCGGCGAAAACTCCGCGCGCGCGCGAATAAGTCAGTACCTGGGCACGCATCTTCCAGTCAGTGCCGCCTTCGGCATGGCGCCCCACCGGACCGGCAGCCACAGATGCATCGGCGCCAAGCTGGAATTTGCTGGACAATAAATTCCGCATGCCTTCCTCGTTCATCACCAGCATCACCAAATCAACCGCCTGCCCTCCGATTTGCAAGCCAAAGCTGCCGCCGGCAACCGTGAAGAATGCCGGCGCACTCCAGCCCTTGGGAGTTCGGCAACTGGCGATCCCCCGTCCGTAGCGCCCCCCGACGATGAATCCGCCCTTCAGCATCGACGGCACCACCGCCACACATTCTGCAGACCCAAGAATTTCTTCGGGAATTCCCTGGTCGGGCGCGGCTTCGATTTCATCGAGGACGTTGGCCGCCGCCTGGATCCGGTCCGCGGCCTTGGTTTCCTCTTTAGTTTTGTCTTCAGCCAGCGATATCGCACAAAACGATGCCATCACGACAAGAAGCAGAAGCTTTTTCATTTCCTCAGCCTTCCTGGAAGTTAGTCCGAACGCCAAAATTGATTCGGCTGATTCTAATGTATTTCTATCGGTTGGACGCGGCGAGCTTGTGCAAAGTTGTGTGAATCAACAGGAAGGCCTGAGGAAGAGAAGCTTGGAAGTTACCTGATAAAAAATTCGGGGCTGAAAGCGGTGACCCTAATCTCCGCCCCCAACCCCGTCTCCCAGGTTCTGTGGTAGGTAAGCGCAGTATGGTGCAGGCGAAGAATTCAGGCAAGATTACCCAGGTCACTGTCCTAAGGTAACTACCCGGCGAGGGCTCGATTACTTGGCTGAAACCAGCGAATGCGTAATTGCGTGTACGGAAAGCGCGATGCGGTTTTGCACTCCAACTTTGCGCATCAGCTTGGCCACGTGCGCTTTGACGGTGCGCTCTTCGATTCCCAGCGCGGCCCCAATTTCCTTGTTGGAACGTCCCACCACCAGCATTTCCAGTACTTCTTTTTCGCGATCGGTAAAGGTCACGCGGCCAGCCGGAAAAATACGGCCCGGCGAACTGCTGACCCGCTCTATGAACATTGAAAGCACTTTACGCGGAGCCCATACCGACCCCTGATTCACAATGCGGATGGCCTGCACGAATTCCGCCGGCGATGCGGCTTCGTCCACATAGCCCTTTGCCCCTGAAGCGATGGCCTTCAGAATGGTCTCCTCATCCATGCCTGAACCGGTAACAATAATGCGTAAGTCGGGACGCGTCGCTTTCAGGCTGGCCATGGCATCGAACAAGTTCTGACCAGAGCGGTTGCCAAGCAGCACCAGTTCGATATTCTGTAACTGGCCAATCTCCGGCAGTGCCGCAGACACTAGTTCAAAATCCGGCTCGCTATCGAACAAGGCCCGGAATCCCACAAACCGCAGGGGATCGCTCTCCACCACGGCAATACGGATGATCGGCTTTTTGGCGACTGCAGCTTTCATAGCTTTCCTTGTTAGGATGTTTCTGGGTAAAGCATAGCCGCATTTGTGCATGATGGAAAGAGAAGGTAATGCATAGGGAATTACCGGGGTAACCTCCTTAGCATCCAATAAAGGAAGACTAAAACTCATGAGAAAACCACTAAAGCAGGTGAGTTCGCTATCCGCACTCATCTTCGCAGTCTCATTGCTGGCGTCCGCCCAGACCGCGCCGGCAGCACCTCCAACCCCGCCATCGCAGGCTGTGCCGGGGACTTACCAGCCAAAATTCCCCGGCGACCCGGCACGTTCGGAGTCTGAGGCTCACGCCCTCGGCTACATGCGCGTGGTGTTGCGGGCTGAAAGCCTGTACAAAAAGAGGCACAACAAGTATGCAGAGTCACTGGCCGCTTTGGCCGGCACTGGCTCGTTCACCAAGCGGATGGCCCGAAGCACCGAGCGCGGGGATTACACCGTCAGTTTTCGAACCAACAAAGATGGCTACGTTCTGGTGATGACTCCGAAACAACTCGACAGCGAACACCGGTCCTTCTATGCGGAAGAAGACAACATCATCCACGCCGATGATCAGAAGGCCGCGGATGCGAGTTCCCCGCGTGTGAAATAAAGGTTCCGGTTCGTCGTATCGCTTACGCCGGAGTTCCGGGTTTGATCTCCGCCGCTTTGCCTTCGCGATAGACGATGGTGAGCGGCTTGCCACCATTGGGATAGTTCACAGTTTTCACTGAATCGTCCGCGGATTTCTCCGGAATCCCCATCCCGATGGCGAAGTCGGCTTGCAGTTCGTTCATTCCCGGCTTCACTTCGTGACGATCGATGGCTGCCCACACATCGGCCGGCCAATGCTTGTACAGTTCGTGCGGATCCTGAATGTAAAGCATTTCATCGGAATAAATGGTGTAATCGCTTCCCTTCACCGCTCCGATAGGGAATGCATAAGTTTTCCCATCTTGTTGGAAAATCGCCAGGATCTCTCGCTGCCCAGCCGCGCCCGGGGGAACGTCGGTCACCACATCTTTGATTTGCAACTGCTGCAATGGTAAGAGTGTTCCGGCATCGTGAGCAAAGTCGGCGTGATGGCGCACCGCATCGTAAGGATAGTAGGTATAGCGGTAGCCTTCCTTCACCCACACAGGCCGCTTGGTAATTTCGCGGGCAGACTTCAAATCATAGGGATGCAGCTTTTTGGGCGTGACGTAGTAATCCGCATTCAGCGGCAGTTCCTTCGTTTGTCTTTCTCGCGCGTTCGCAGCCCGCCGTTCATGAATAATGTATGCCGCGCGCACCCCGGCGATCGCTATGGCCGCTGCCAGAACGATCTGAATTCTCTTTTTGGATTCCGGACTGATGTGCATGCGTTCGCCCAGGCGAATAGTGGACTGCAAAGGCCGTTGAAATAGGTTGCCCCGTTCTTGCGCCTTTGCGGGTGCGCCGTTCTTGCGTTCTTTGCAAGGGCGGGGCTTTTACGCACCCAGCACAAGAGGTGTTGCTTACACTCCCGAGGTCAACTCTTCCCAAACTTCCCGGCCGCGACTCTCGGCCACCTTCGCCAGTCGTGTACCGACACGCGAAACTAATCCCAGAAATTCCGTTCCACGATCCACGTAGTTAGGCAGCTCCTCGCGTATCTGTTCAAACTTCTCAGGATATTCCGAGGCCAGCACTGCCAGTCCAACTCCGGCCATCAGCACACCAGCTGGACGCCTGCCCTTCAGAAAAAGAATTGCAGACGTTCCCACCGAACCCGCCACCACCGCACGCTTCCAATTTTCCATGTAGTTCCCTCGCGAATAACGATTGTAAACCCAGTGAACATGGCGGTGCCTTATACTGCACCGGGCCGTTTCCTCGGGAGAAAAGATGGCAAAGTCCCGCGCTATGTTGCTCGCAGTTGCGATTATTGTGCTCATGCCGTTCGCCATCGCACAAAGCAAGCCGCGCGCGCGCGATTTAGGCGTCCCCTTCGACGGCACTCCCGGCCCGCTGAACGCCATCACCGATGTGAAGGGTGTCGAGGTCGGCCACACCACGCTGATTTCCGGCAACGGACCGTTGAAGGTCGGCATCGGCCCGGTGCGCACCGGTGTGACCGCGGTTGTGCCGCGCGGAAAAGATTCCAAAGATTCAGTCTTCGCCGGATGGTTCACCCTCAACGGCAATGGCGAGATGACCGGCACCACCTGGGTGGAAGAATCAGGGTTTTTGGAAGGCCCCGTCATGATCACCAATACCCACAGCGTCGGCGTGGTGCGCGATGCCGTGATTGCCTGGCGGGTAAAGCACGGGCCTCCCGATGAACAAGGCTACTGGTGGTCTCTCCCGGTTGTCGCCGAAACCTGGGACGGCTATTTAAACGACGTGAACGGTTTCCACGTCAAGCCTGAAGACGCCTTCCATGCACTCGACACCGCGCACGGCGGCGCGGTCGAAGAAGGAAACGTGGGCGGCGGCACCGGCATGATCTGCAACGAATTCAAAGGCGGCATCGGCACTTCGTCCCGCGTGATTGATTCCAAATACGGTGGCTACACCGTAGGCGTGCTGGTGCAGTGCAACTACGGACGCCGCAGCCAACTCCGCATCGCCGGCGTTCCCGTAGGTAAAGAAATTCCCGATCACACCGTCTGGAACGATGACGTAGGCTCAATCATCGTCGTGGTCGCGACCGACGCGCCGCTAATTCCCACTCAACTCAAACGTCTGGCCAAGCGCGTCTCTCTCGGCCTGGGCCGCGACGGCAGCTACTCCGGCGACGGTTCAGGAGACATCTTCATCGCCTTCTCAACGGCGAACCCCGGCGCCGCCGCACCAAAGGCACTCCACCAACTCACCATGCTGCCCAACGACCAGATCGATCCCATTTTCCTAGCGACCGTTCAGGCCACCGAAGAGGCCGTGATCAACGCCATGGTGGCCGCCGAAACCATGACCGGCGCAAACAACCGCACCGTGATCGCCTTACCCCACGACAAGCTTCGTGAAGTGTTGAAGAAATACAACCGCCTGGCAAAGTGACATTGTTCGCGCGGCATCCGAGGCGCGCGATTCTCATTGGCCTAGGACCTCGGAAACAATGGGCGCGCACAAGTGCATAAACTCTCCATCCCCGCGCATTGTCTTTCGGAGGTCAGGCCTTAATTCGAGAGCTTTCCGGGCTGAGCTTCTTGCCTATGCGTATTCGAGACTTGCGCAATAAGCGCGCGCTAGATCGAAGTATCCCCATGCGTAAGTGGGATCCAGCTCAACCGACTTCTGCAGTGCGGCGGCGGCCTCCGGAACGTGCCTCGCCTTTAACAAAGAATACCCCTTCAAGTTGAGAACGTAGGGGTTGTCGGGATCGAGCTGCAGGGCGCGATCATAGCTGCGTACCGCATCCTCGTACCGTCGCTCATGGTACAAATTCATGCCGTCGGTCACAAATCGTGCCGCCTCGCGGGCATTCGCCAGTTGCTTTGTGTACCGGTCCAAATTGAGCTGAGCGATTTTCAGGAGCTGGGTATCTGTTTCGATCTGATCGCGTAGGCGCTGTTCGGTCTCAAAAAGCGGCTTGATACGCGAACCCACTACGATCGCGGTACCAACCGCTAGAACCGCTAATCCGGCCTGTGCCCAGAGCACCAAGCGTAGCCAGGAAGGCGAGCTTTCTTCAGAGATGACTGTGGAGGAGTTCATGATCGCCTCTGTCCGCTTAGGGAAAGTCGGATAATCCAGAATAAAATCAGGGCGAGACCGAGAAGCCCAACTCCGGTTGCGCCATTAGAAACCTTGCCGAGTATTTCGGGAGTGATCCTCCCGTCGAGCACGCCAATCACGGTACCCAGAACCAACACTACCAGGCACAGGCAGCCCGTGCCACAGACCATGAGCTGCCGGACTTCCCGGGGCGTCCAGATGGGCATTCCAAATTACTCCCGGCGCACAACTGCGAGGTGAAGGTGCCTATTCTGATGCAGAGAGGCAAACTGGGCAAGCAGATTGTAAAAATGCGTTGCGGCACAAACTAACGTTGGTCACGGCGAATGCGCGAGAGTTCAGCCGCATCAAGTGTCTTCAGTGGGAAGACTGGGCCAAGTCTTAATGTCCCCCTATCATCCAAATCAATTCCCGGCGCCGTGAGATTGCGCTTTCCAATCTCAACCCCATTGGCATTCAGTTAGTTACATCCACCCAGCGGTACAGTACCTTTGGTACTTGGGCAGGCACTCCAGCACCGCCTATAATCGGCGTAACACCAACGCACACTTGCGTTTGACGAACCAAAAGCACAATGGACCCCCTTGTGGCATCGGTAATCTTCGTCCTGGGGCTGGTATTTGGCAGCTTCCTGAACGTGTGTGTCTATCGCATGCCACGCGATCTCTCGGTAGTTCATCCGCGATCCACCTGTCCGCACTGCCATCATTCGATTGCCTTCTATGACAATCTGCCCGTTCTGAGTTGGATCTTTCTGCGCGGCCGTTGCCGGTATTGCAAGGCACCCATCTCGTTGCGTTATGTGATTGTCGAGCTACTTACCGGCGCGTTATTTCTTGGCTGCTTTTGGCACTTCGGCCTCACCCTCGCGGCGTTGAAATATTGCGTTTTCGGATATCTGCTGCTTGGCCTGATCTTCACCGATGCTGAGACCAAACTGCTTCCTAACAAATTGACGCTGCCTGGACTTGCCATCGGACTCATGTTCAGCCTGTTGGTTCCCGTCAACGATTTGGTTTCGCAATTCCTGCCGGGAGTAGTTCCGCTGCCAGTGAGTTCTGATCTTTCCTGGCGGCTGCTTTCTCTGCTCGATGCCCTGCTCGGTGCCGCAGTAGGGGCTTCGTTCATCTACGGCGCGGGGGCGATCTACCTGCGCGCTCGCGGAATCGAAGGCATGGGTTTCGGCGACGTCAAGTTGATGGCAATGATTGGCGCCTTTCTCGGCGTCAAGCTCACAATCTTTACTCTGTTCACTGCGTCTCTGGCAGGATCGCTTTTTGGCTTGAGCACGATTTTTGTCGTTTGGTTAAAACGCACTCGCCGTTTCATGGCCCGGCAGCACGCCACCGCCGCGTCCGCCCGAAAGCGCGCCTGGCAATCGGCGAAAATTGGCTACCGCAATTACCAGATGCCCTTCGGCGTCTTTCTCGGCAGCATGGCAATGATCGCCTTCCTCTTTGGAAATCGCTGTCTGCACTGGTACTGGGGGTTGATGTGAAGCTCCTGGCCAATCCGCTGTTCCTCAAAATGGTGGTGCTATTTTTCGGGGCGGCGTTCGCCTTCCTCATGGGAATCTTCATGATGCGGCGCATGCATCACAGCTTGGTGTCGGAACAGGCATCGCTGCAAAAGTCCGCACCTTCGGCGGACAGCTTTCCCCTGCATACGTATCATGCCGTCATCCAGCAACTGAAACAGCAGAAGCACGAGTTGACCGCGCTACAGCAGACGGAACGTCGCCGCGCCAAAGCTAGCGAGAACATCAGCGTCGCGGTCCTCTCCAATCTGTCTGCGGGAGTGCTGTTCTTCGGTACCAATGGCTTGGTACGGCAAGCGAACCAGTCAGCGAAGAGCATCCTGGGCTTCGCCTCCCCGGTAGGAATGAATGCCGAGGAAATCTTCCGCGATACGCAGGCCCAGTCGGCTGCGGGACAGCGCCCACTGGCAGAGAGCATTCGATACGCGCTGCGCGATGGAACTCTTCTACGCCAGGTTAAGGCCGAATACGTTACCCCGGCAGGAGAGCATCGCGAGATTCAGGTGACGGTATCCCGCGTGACTGCGGCCGATGCCAGTTCGATCGGCGCCACCTGCCTGATCGCCGACCAGACACAGATTGCGCAGATTCTCCGCCAGCAGGACATGCGCCGCGAAATGTCAGCCGAAATGGCGCTGGCCTTGAGAAATTCGCTGGTCACGATTTCCGGATACGCACAGCAGTTGGCACAAAACCGCGACCCCGAGGTGGCTCGGCAACTGGCGGCAGACATCGCCGCCGAATCTGCCCACCTGGATCGCACGATCGGTGGTTTCCTCGCCGGAGCAAGTGCGGCGACAACATAGGATTATTCGAAGTTGGCTTACAGCACATTGCGTATGCCGTCGCCAAGTTGACGGGATTCTGCAAAAACAAAGGATGGCAACTATGAAGCGCATTGCACAGATAGCATTGGCGGGAACGATTGGGATACTTCTGATGGTCACAGCAGCCGGCGCGCAGTCGCTCGGCGACTACGCCCGTGAAGTTCGCAAGGAGAAGCCCCAGAAACCACCCGCAGTCAAGCATTTCGACAACGACAACTTGCCCAAAGATGAGCACCTCAGCGTAGTCGGACAAGCTCCCCAACTCCCCGCTGCCGGCGCCCCCGATGCCGCGGCCAAGACGGACGACTCCACCCAGAGCACAGATCAGTCCAAGGCAGATCAGTCCAAACCCGACCAGAAAGCAGACGCTCAGCCCGGCAAGGATGAGGCTGCACAACGTCAGGCTGCCAATCAGGAGTGGAAAGAAAAGATCAATGCCCAGAAAAACCAGATCGACCTGCTGACACGCGAATTGGACGTCTTGCAGCGTGAGTACCGCATTCGCGCGGCCGCGTTCTACGCTGATGCCGGCAACCGGCTCCGCAACGCCGGCCCATGGGACAAACAGGACGCACAATACAAGCAGGACATCGATGCCAAGCAGAAGACACTCGATGCCGCCAAGCAAAAGCTGGACGACTTGCAGGAACAAGCTCGCAAGTCGGGAGTTCCGTCGTCAGTTCGCGAGTAGCCAGAGTAGCCTTCCGCAATAGCCATCCAAAAAGCCTCCAGCATTCCGCTGGAGGCTTTTCTACTGACTTGCTCTTACTGACTTGTTCTTGATGAGCGTGGCATGTCGCCGTTTGCGAGTCCCTGGCTACCGTGGTTGAACCTCAACCGGATTAGTTAAAAATACGGACCCCTTTGCCCGTTCCCCGACGACAAGCTTTTGTGCATGCTGGCAATAATGCGCGATGACAGCAGGCTTGGCCCAATCCAGATCCCAACCGTTATCAATGGCAGTGATGGTATACGAGCCAGGAACCACGCCTTTCAGGCTAAAGCTTCCATCTAGATCGCTCTGGTCTCTGCGAAAAAGTTCGCGATTTGACTCAGGATCTTTGGGCACCAAAACCACCATTGCTCCCGCAACGCTCTTGCCACCCTGTTTGGCAAATCCCTCTACGATTCCGATGCCCTCAACCAACCAGAGTGAGACAGTGAGAGACGAGGCTGCCGGAACGTTCAGCGCATGCCCTGAAGTTCGGCCGCTTTGAGATGCGATTCGAACTACGGAATACTCCTTATTCTGGAAACCTGCTAACACATCATATTTACCGGGACTCACATCCTGGAAATCAACTTCTCCTTTCGCATCCACTTGCGCCACAGCGACAATTCTCTTTTTGCTATTCCGCAAGAACACACGGAGTTCCGTCGGAATCGCTCCTCCGCTCCGCAATTGCACAGACGCTTTCACCTTGCTGGTCGGCTCGCCCGAAGACACGTCCAGTTCCTGACCTTGCTGGGTGACATCCATCTCGGCCGGCGCTTCCAATTGGCCGGTCGTTGCTCCCGGCATACGCACCGTGTACCGGCCCGGCGCCACTCCCGTCATCTCATACACGCCCGGGGAAACCATTTGTACGCCGTCGGTCTGTACGGATTCCATTCCATCGAATGCCGGCTTCTGAAGTACCGGCCAGGAAATCCCGCGGGTGGCGTCCTCTGGAACGTGAAAGATTAAGTGAAGCGCAGGAACTGGATTCAGGTGAACGTCAACTTCTAAATGATCTCCGCCTCTCACCGGTATAGGCATGGCTTCATCAGCCTCTGTAGCATCGCCGTAATAAGTACTCGGATAAGTAACGTCAAGAGATGGGTCCACATGTGAAGGTGAGGTCTCTGACCCAGATTGAGTAGACACTGGATGCACCGCATACCACGGTTTCGCGCTTACCGACAGGAAGTAGGTGCCGTCATTAAGCGGCATGACCTCATACGTGCCTTGATCATCGGTGGACCCGCGCCGAAATGGCCGGATAAGGCCGACCCCGGAGTAATGATCCTCGCGGTAAACCATAATGGCGGCATGGCGGACAGGATCTCCGAATTCATCCAGTACCCTGCCGCTGAGCACGGCGGCAGGCGCCAAACGCAGAACCAGGTTCTCAGTATCGAGACCGGTGCCCGTCACAATTGCGGTTGAAAACTGATCGTGCGCGTCGTAGGCGGCGGTGAGAAAGCCCCGCCTGGCTCCTTGCAGCGCGTACTTGCCCGCATTGACCTGAAACTCAAACCGGCCATCTTCGGAAGTTACAAACGACTGGATATTCTGGGGGTTCCTGGCATCAATGATAAGGACCCGAGCCCGCGCCAGCGGATGGCCTCCTGTCACACTCACGACTGTCCCGGCAATTCGAAACCTCCCATTCAACGCAGCCGTTTGTACGGCGCTGGAGTTTTGCGCGGCGCACAGCCCCGAAAGATTCAGTAGCGCCATACTTACGGCGAGAATGGCAAGTGAACGCAACTGTGAGAAGCTGGGCATTTAGTCGCTCGATGAAACCACCTGCAGGCGCAAGTGTTCTTTCTGGCCGGCAACCAAACGGACGATCTGCCCCTTTGCGTCATAGGCGCGCATCGCTTCGGGATTCCCGTACTCAAGATCAGTCTGCTGGCGCCTAAGAGCCAGCACGCGATAGACCCCCGGCGGCAATCTTAGCGAAGCGAACTTTCCCTCCGACGAGACACCCGCCTCGGTGAACTGTCCAGGACTGTCGGGCAACGGAACGCAATAAACATACGCAGTCGCATACGAAACTGAAGATACGGGGCCAGAGGGCGGCGCCGTGTCGCTCACTGTAGCATTCGCGCCTTCAATCGTGCCTTCAATCTCCGCGAAGTCGTCCCGCATCGTGACTTCAATCGGGGAGCTCGCGCCTCCAGCTCCCACCACCAGCGGCTCATGCTGCAAGTCAACTCCTCCGGATGTCACCGACGACGCATACCCGCGAGATGAAGTGATTCGCACCCAGTAGCGTCCAGGTTGCACATCCTCGATGACAAACGATTCGTCCTCAGGCCGTCTCGGGGGACGGAGGGAAAAACTTCTTTCCTGACCGAAATCATCTGTAGTCTCCAACGCCACATTGAGGTAGCGTCCTCGAAAGCCTCGGCTGGATCCACCTCCGCCATTGATCGTAAAGCCTGAGGTCTCAGTGGATGTGAATTCTTCCTTAACGTCCACCTTGATGGGGTGCCCGGCCACCATCGTCATGCGCGGTCCCTCAACAGCCGCCTCGTGAACCGTAACGTTCAACGATCCAGCGACAGCATTCGGTTCATAACCGGCAGCTTCCAGAGTGTAGGTTCCGTTCGGTAGTAAACCTTGGATTATCTGTTCTCGATCGTTGTATCCAAGGGCATAGCCAGGACCACGCCGTCCTTGAACAGAGACGATTACGTTCATGGGAGTGCCGGTTGAAACATTCGCGACCGCGACTTTCACCGGATAATATGGCTGCCTGACGAGCGAAAGATTGGCCTGAACTGTTTTACCTGCCCCCAACTGAATCGCACTGGCGGAAGCGAAGTCAGTTACGTTGGGATAATAGATTGGTGCGTACCCATACAATTGACCGCCTGGAATAAACGTCTGAGGATCACGATCCAGTAATTCATGGGTGAGCAGCTTATACGTCCCCGAAGCTAGCTCAGCAAAGCGAAAGTCCCCGTCTGACTTCGTCGAAGTTATCCCGCTGGATACCCAACGAGCCCGGCCGTTCTGCACTTGCCTGCGATAGATCTCGACCTCGATTTTGTCCGCAGGCTCGGAGCTGGGAAGAGCAACGTGGCCCACAATCATCGCCTCCGGCATGAGCGATATGGTGACCTCGTGTCCTGCCGGGACCCATTGCTGACTCTGCGGCTGGCTGTTCTGGTCGGTCAGGAACCCCGGCTTGCGAGCAGTCAACACATATAGACCACTGGGTACATTCAGTTCGCTTCGGGCGCTCGCGGGAGCCGCAGGGCTCGTACCCGTTGCACCTTTGTCGTTCGTGGCTCGCGGAAATGTGAACTCAAAACGGCCTTGACCGTCCGTCATGGTCGCAAATCGATTGTCTTGGGAGACTACTAATGCGTGCGCAATGGGCTCGTGGGTCAGACTGTTCACCACCGTGCCATGAATGCTATCCGGGTTTTCCGGTGGCGCGTCTTGTCCGAGTGCTTGCTTGCCACTCAGGCACGAAGAAGAAAGCAGAACAGCAAAGGCGAGTGCCTTGAGCAGCCGCTCTCTACCCGTGCCATGGCTAATCCAAAGCAGCACAGCCGGAGTCGAAGAATTCTTGCTGCGCTTCAAAGAAGCTACTCCAAGCTGGCTATAGCTTAACACTCGTTGAAAA
The DNA here is from genome assembly GCA_003225075.1 of Acidobacteriota bacterium. GTDB lineage: Bacteria > Acidobacteriota > Terriglobia > Terriglobales > Acidobacteriaceae > Gp1-AA124. The sequence goes on from QIAP01000036.1 coordinate 73,680, forward strand.
AATGGCTGATTTATCGGGGTCAATTTAGCAGTCAGGAAACCGCGCTCTCATCCTCGATGCCGAAGCAAGTCTTCACAGTGCGCTCTACAGTGAGACGGCCTCTCAGCATCATGAGAGAATCTGTAAGCACGCTAGTGCTGCGAACGCATGATCTAAGATGAGCAGGTGGGAGAAATCAAATGAGCACGGCTGTCGATTACCGTCAGGTGTCGGCCAAATACTATGACGAGGCCTATGCGACTAAAGAAGACCTTCAGGACCTGGAGTTTTATGTTGATTTGGCCAAAGCCAATGGCGGGTCGGTGCTGGAACTGGCATGCGGTACAGGGCGCATTTTGCTGCCCATTGCCCGCCAAGGGATTTCCATTCACGGCGTAGACAATTCCTTGCCCATGCTCGATGTGCTTCAAGACAAGCTGCGGCAGGAGTTGAAAGACGTCCGCGAACTGGTTTCTACGTCGCACGGGGACATCAGGAGTTTCCGTTCAAACCGGGAGTATCCGCTGGTAATCATCCCATTTCGTCCTTTGCAGCACATGTATACGGTGGAGGACCAGGTCGCCGCGCTGCAGACTGCAGCTTTTCATCTTGAAGCTGGAGGGACCCTGGTCTTTGATGTCTTTTACCCCAGGTTCGACAGTCTCAGGTCGAAAGTCGGCGAAGAGTTTCTTGAACTCGAATGGACCCCGAAATCCGACCGCAGCAAAGTCATCCGGCGCTATCTCAGAAAAGAATCTGTGGACAAAATTAACCAGAACTTTACTGCAACTTTTATTTTTCGTACTTATCAGGGCGAAAAGCTCGTCCAGGAAGAAACTGAATCGCTGAGGATGTCTTACTACACCTACCCGCATCTGCGCGCACTCTTTCTGTTAACCGGGCTGGAAATTGTGGAAGAGTACGGTTCATTTGAGAGAACTCCGCTGGATAACGAAGCGCAGCAGATGATCTTTGTGCTGAAGAGAAGCAATTAGTTCTTATCCTTAGGCCTTGGTCTTGCCTCGAAGGAGAAACAATGCAGAAGCGCAAACTTGGAAATAGCAACTTAGAGGTCTCCGCTCTCGGACTCGGCTGCATGGGAATGAGCTTTGGCCTCGGTCCGCCTGCAGACAAGAAGGAAATGATTTCGCTGATCCGGTCAGCCGTCGAACGCGGCGTCACCTTCTTCGACACCGCTGAAGTGTACGGTCCTTTCACCAACGAAGAACTTGTCGGCGAAGCGCTTGCTCCATTCCGCGACCGGGTAGTCATAGCAACCAAGTTCGGCTTTGCTCCCAATCCCGACGACGGGGGCAAGTGGACTGCCCTCAATAGTCGGCCAGAACACATCAAGGAGGTTGCCGAAGGCTCGCTCAAGCGGCTCAAGACCGATGTCATCGATCTGTTTTATCAGCACCGTGTTGATCCGAACGTGCCGATCGAAGACGTAGCGGGAGCGGTGAAGAACCTCATCCAGCAAGGCAAGGTGAAGCATTTCGGACTTTCTGAACCAGGAGTGCAGACCATCCGTCGCGCACACCGAGTCCAGCCGGTCACGGCAGTTCAGAGCGAATACTCGCTGTGGTGGAGACGCCCTGAAGAAGAAATGTTGCCGGCCCTCGAAGAACTCGGAATCGGATTCGTTCCATTTAGCCCCCTTGGTAAGGGTTTTCTCACCGGCAAGATCACCGAGAATACGAAGTTCGATAGCACTGATTTCCGCAACATCGTCCCTCGCTTTACCCCAGAAGCTCGCAAAGCGAATCAGGCCTTGGTTGATTTGCTTACCAACATAGCAGAAAGAAAGAAGGCGACACCTGCTCAGATCGCGCTCGCTTGGCTGCTTGCGCAAAGGTCGTGGATCGTGCCAATCCCCGGGACGACGAAGCTTCATCGCCTGGAAGAGAACCTTGGAGCGCTTGCTGTCAAACTCACACCGGATGATCTCCGTGAAATCGATAGCGCCTCATCAAAGATCAAGGTGGAAGGGGCCAGGTATCCGGAAAGGCTGGAGCAAATGACCGGTCGCTGAGCTCCCCCACTAGCATAGGACCTTTAACGATGTCGAAGACATATCTGAATCCCAGCGCGCTCTTTCCAAGTCAGCAGTATGGTTTCTCTCAGGGAGTCGCCACGGTGGGAAAGACTACGGTATACGTGTCCGGTCAGGTGGGCTGGCACGCAGCGCAACAGATCACCGATCCCGCCGATTTGGGGACGCAGACCCGGCAGGCTTTAGAGAACCTCGAGATTGCCGTCAGGGCGGCTGGCGAGACCCGGACTGATATCGTATCCTTGCGCTTGTACATCGTGGGCGAACACATCCACAACGCCGCCCTATCGGTGCGCGAAGCATTACTCGGCTTCTTCCCACCAGACAATTTGCCGAGCAGCACCTGGATCGGGGTTTCCGCCCTGGCCAGCAAAGATTTTCCTGATCGAGATTGAAGCCGTGGCCGTTCTGGAATAAGAGCTGAGCCGCACAAATCCGGATTTCTCACATGTCATCGTGAAAGATTTACTAAGATTAGCGCAGCGTAGTGCGGAGGTGTCACATGCACTCAGTAGCTGTGATTCGCCAGCTCGGGCGGTATCCAGTCAAGTCGATGCGCGGCGAGTCCTTGGCCACCGCGACGCTGACTCTGCAGGGTGTACTGGCGGACCGGCGCTACGCGTTCGTCCAGACGGCCTCGCGCAGCTCCTTTCCCTGGCTCACTGCCCGGGAGCTACCGGAACTGCTTTGCTACCGCCCTTGCGTGGAGAAAGCCAGCCCGCAAGAAGTCGAGGTGACGGTCACCGCCCCTGGTGGGGAGAAGTTCCCCATTAAGAGCCACGAACTCCGCCAAGCACTCGAGGCGCGCTCGGGCCGAGAGCTTTTCTTGCTGTACGACTACCGTGGCTCGTACGATGTCGCGCCCGTCTCGCTCATCAGCCGCCAGACGATAACTCGAATCGCAGAGGAAAGCGCAACCGAGGAAGACGCTTGGCGCTTTCGCCCGAACCTGCTGGTCGATCTGGAAGACGGCGAAGCCTTCGATGAGTTGAACTGGGTGGGCCGGATTGTTCGCGTGGGAGACGCAGCGCGGATTGCCATCACGGAAGTCGACCAGCGTTGCATGATGATCACGCTCGATCCGGCGAGCGCAAAGCCCAGCCCCGCGGTTCTTCGCTGCGTTGCCCAGCAGCACAAACAGTGCGCGGGCGTCTATGCGACGGTTCTTACTCCCGGGGAAGTGCGGGTCGGGGACACAGTGTCGCTGGAGAGCTGAAGCTTCGGAGTTGGCCTGGGACAAGCGGTTGGAGATTCGCTCCGCGCCGCCATGTTGCTCCCGGATGGCCGGCAAGCCGGAAGTACACTAGGTGGGCACCGAGTGGATCAGTACGGGGAAGTCTTAGTGCTGTATCTGAGGCGCCCATTTCACGACAGGCAGTCGAATCGAGGTGGTCTGGAGGGGCGCTGCAAAAATGTTTTTCCAGTCTGCTGCGCCTTCACCGAACAAGACTTTGTACCCTTTGCTGGTTTCGGGTGACCAGTTTTTGCAATGAATGGATCGGATTCTTCCCGGATTCGCTCGAATCCATGCCACCGGATCCGAGCCTGCCTCCAGACATGTGCCAACATCTAGTTGCAGCATGACGGACGGCTTGGTGAGTTTCGCCAGTATCTCCATGGGGCGCTGGCCCCCGACGGGCGTGAACTCCAACTGATGATTGTGATAACCCGTCTTCAAACCAGCCGGCTCAAGATTTTCGGCGACGATGTTCAGTTGGTTGGCCACTGTCTTCCATTCGTCCAAACTGGATTTTTTACCCGCCGACGCCAGCACCACATATTTGCTTCCCAGGATCAGATTCAGATCGGCGGGTGCGCTGAATGTTTTGTGGGGGTCAAGTAGCCTTCGTCGTTATGGGTCGAAAAACACCGGATGCCGAGATCGTCCAAAAGTTTCTTGATCTGCTTGGTTTGGCTCTCCGTCCAATCGAAATATGGCGCATAGAATTCCACCCCTTCGTACCCCATTTGAGAGACCGCGCGCAGTGTACCTTCGGGATCTTTTTTCAGCTCCTCGCGCACCGAGTACAGCTCGATGCCAACCGGAACCGATGCTGTCGATGCCCGGGCGCCCAGCGCCCAGGGAACCATTGCTGACAAAGCCAGAAACGAACGTCGAGACAGAAGAGTAGCTGGCACGCGAGAATCCTCCTTGAGAACCCAACCCATTGTCTTGGATTTTGAGGAGTTGAGTGAAAGGGCGCTGTCTTAAACCCGGGGCGGTTAGGCGTCGAGAACACTCTCGGAGTCGAGTGCTTGGGTGCTGCGCTGCTTGCGAAGTTCGCTAAGAAACGCCTCGGTTGGCACGGTAGCCTTGCGATTGAAAAGATCCAGCAAAGGATCTTCCATCTCTTCCATAGAGGCCGCGACCGCGCTGTTCTCCGCAGCATTTGTTTCCAAGCCTTCCGGTTCAACCAGGAGATCTGGAAGCGCTCCGCTATTAGTCATGAGGGTGTGAAGAAATTTTTCCACGTGTTCGCGTTGATCCGCGGTCCTGCGCGTGAATTCCACTCCCATGCCTGTGTCAGGGTGCATTACGCGTACGATTCCGTCGACCCGCGCTTCGAGATCACCCACTCGCATCGAAAGCACTACATGGGTCCGGACGGGGAATGGCGAGTTCAATTCCAAATAACAGCCGCCCAGGCTCAAGTCAGTCAGCCGGCAACTTACGGGCGGATCGTCCTGTTCGCTGGCGGGCGCGTTCTGATTCATCCACGTGCCGAGTTGCTGCCGCGCTTCGGACGACAGCTCAAGAAAACGGATGCCAGTATGTCCCCCCGCTGTCTGCCACGCAATCTCACCCGTAAGTTCGAGAGCTTTGCTGGAGCCGGGCAGTGTGAAGCTGAGGCGTAGGGATCCCGTTTCCTTGGGGCCCCGGGAGAACTGTACCGCCATTCCTCCGTCGCTCAAGTCGGTGGTGATGGCGCGCTGACCAGTAGCAGTGAAAAGCACGGGAATCTGGACGGGAATTCTCGAATTGCGGCGGCGCTCGCGCTTCATAAGCGCGCGCGCTGCGCGAAAGCTGGATTTAGACCGTTCCGTAGAAATTGGTTTGTAGAGAACGAAGTGGGCGCCCATCTCGAATGCGCCACGTAAACCAGTCTGGCCATCTACTATGGCCACCGCGATAGCCCGCTTGTTGCACGGCGCGGTGCGGACGCTTTTAAAAACTTGCACCGCCGCATCTTCGTCGGCGCAGTCCACGATGACCGCTTCAAATCTCTGCCGCGTCAGCCGCTGGAGAGCAGCATCTGCGTGGGTACAGTGTTCGACGCCAATCTCGAGGTCGCTGAGCACACGCCGCAGCACGCGTACGATTTTTTCGTCGGAACACAGAACCAGCGACCGCAAATCCATATCGCCTTTAACCCCTTACGTACGCAGCCCACATCCCTTGCGTTAGCCCCGATCCCCCACCGATTCCCTGTCGTCGTCATCTCCATCCAGCAGGTGAGCCACGTTGCGAAGCTCCTCTGCCGCCGTCTGCAGAGCTTCAATCTGTTTTCCCAAATGGGCTTGCTGGGCCTGTTTCTTGCGGAGAACTTCGTAGATGTCTTTCACGAGTTGCCTCCTCTTGGCAATGTACGAAGCAGGACAAACCCGGTCAATGGAACTAGCGTCCCAGCTGGTTACGGCAGTAACTTGCTGCTGCCCCGAACGGCACCTAACATCGCCTCTATCTGAAAAGAAATGAACTGTTTGTGGGGCATCGGCAATCGCCGAGGCCAGTGAACCGGAGTAGCAGTATGCATTTGGGTTCGGTGCAACCAGGAGAGGCCGCGGCGCGCGTGCCGCTAACTAACGCCTCCTTCGTGGGACGCCTCAAATCCAGCACTTTGCGCGCCCTCACCGAAGTTAACCGCGAACTCTGGCTCCTGCTGTCCCTCTTCCTCCTGGCCGCGCTCTTGAATTCTCTTCTCGATGCCCACCGCATGTTGCTGGGCCTCTACACTCTGCCCACCCTGTTCTCCGCTTATGTCTACGGACGCCGCCACGCCACCCTCACCGCTCTCGGCAGCGTGCTGCTGGTAGTCCTCGTCACTTATTACAATCCTGTACTTTTTTCGCACCGTGCCAGTTCCCTGCCGGTTGCGGACAAATGGTTCGACATCGCCGCCTGGGGTGGAATCCTGTTCATCAACGCCTACGCCATGGGCACGTTGTACGAGCACAAAGCCCGCAGTCTTGCGGAACTGCGTAACACCTATCACGGCATCCTCATGATTCTCAGCCATTTCATTTCCAAGGATAAATACACCCAGAACCATTCCTACCGCGTCTCGATATACGCCAGCACGATCGCCTCTGAAATGGGCTTGCCGATAGAACGAATCGAAGAGGTCCGCGCCGCTGCCCTGCTCCACGATCTCGGTAAGCTGGACGTCAGCCGCCAGATTCTTCACAAAGCCGCTCGCCTCACCACCGACGAGTACAGCGCCATGCAAAAGCATGTCGACATCGGCGTCCAAATGCTGCAACCAGTTGGCGGTCCGCTGGCCCGCGTGATCCCCATCATCCTCGCCCATCACGATAAATTCGACGGTTCCGGCTACCACCCCACTCAGGGCGAAGACATTCCCCTGGAAGCCCGTATCCTCTCCGTCGCTGACGTCTTCGACTCACTCACCAGCGATCGCCCCTATCGCAAGGCCATGTCGCCCTTCGACGCCAAGGAAACCATCCTTAAAGGATCAGGCGTGGACTTCGATCCCCAGGTGGTCGAGGCCTTCGCCGTCTGCTTCCGCCAAAGCCAGATGGAGATCCCCGAAGTGATGGTTTAACTATTAGGGTTAACTGTCAGCTCGAACCAGCAACCCTCCGCTTTAGTCCTTTATTTTCTGTCATAATTTCAATCCCAGTACCCTATCCGGCACCTTCCGTGCCAACTACCCCATTGACTTTTTCGCAAAACTGCCCTAGAATCACCAGCTTCCGTATACCCTGTTTTTATCTGTTGGGTCTCTGTTTTCTACCGGACATTGAGTTTTACTGTGAATCCCCAGCGCGCTGGGGTGAATCTAAACTGTCTGTAGGACGGGATAAGGCATTCATTATCAGTATTAAGAGGACGTGATCATGGGCAAACGACGCGGCAATCCGAACTGGGGCAAGCCCGAACCGATTGGGCCCATTACCCCGACAGTCACCGAATTCGAGCAGGTAGTGCGCGAATATAAGCTCTCCCCCGACCAGTACTTGCGCTCCACGCGGTTGCGCGAGTGGGCGCGCCGCAACAAGAACTCCAAGTACATTCCCGAGCCCCTTTTGGAGGCTTGGGGATTCGAAATTGAATCCACGCTCTAAGAGACACTGCCGAAACACGCTAGGGCCGCCTGATCGCGGCCCTTTTGCTTTTTGCGTCTCTTCTTACCGTTCGCCCGCCAACTACCCTTCGCCCTCCAACCCTCATCCAAGAGCCGGCATGATGATGCATGATCTTGCATCTGGCAACTTCAACACCATCATGGAACACGACTCGGAATAACTTTCACCATTCCTATGCTCGCAACCATGAAGCTCCCGGCGCACGAACTGCTGGCCTTGCTGGTCGCCACCAGCTTCGCTGCCGGACTGAACCTCTACGCCACCGTCGCCACCCTCGGCCTGCTCTCCCGCGCCGGCGTGTTACCGCTTCCCCCCGCCCTCCAATTGCTGGACAACTGGTACGTCATCGCCATCAGCGCCGCACTCTTCCTCATCGAATTTTTCGCCGACAAGGTCCCCGCCTTCGACCTGATCTGGAACGCGCTGCATACATTCATCCGAGTCCCAATTGCCGGATTGCTCGCCTATCGCGCCACCGCGCAGCTTTCTCCCACCCAGCAAATCCTCGCCGCCGTCCTCGGATCAGCCATCGCCCTCGCCGCCCACGGCGGCAAGACCGCAGCCCGTGCCGCAGTCACGCCGTCGCCCGAACCACTCTCCAATATCACGCTCAGCCTCGGCGAGGACGCGCTAGCCATCTCCCTCACCTGGTTCGCCACCAAACACCCCTACATCGCCGCCGCCATCGTCCTGTGGCTGATAGTCGTGATCATCACCTTAATCCGCTGGGTCGTACGCTCCCTGCGCGCCCTATTCCGCGGCGCCGAACATGAAATCGCCAAACCGTAAAAACGCGCGTCTCACTTATTGTCATTCGAAAGCCGCAGGCCGCTCTGCTCGTGTGGGGCGGACACTCTTGTCCGCCGCCTTTGATCTTAGTTTTTGACGAGGCAGCGGGCACCGCGGACGACGAAGAACTCGACGCCGAAGAAGATGATCACGAGGAGCAAGTGGCTCAGGCCGACGCCGAGGACGCCAACGCTTGAGCTGCACCCTTTTTGCTACAATCGCCTCAAGATGACGCCGCCATCGCCATTCACCGACGTCCCCACCGCGATCGAGGAGATTCGCGCCGGCCGCATGATCGTCGTCGTGGACGATGAAGACCGCGAGAACGAAGGTGATCTAACTCTTGCCGCAGAAAAGGTTACGCCTGAAACCATTAACTTCATGGCGAAGTATGGACGCGGCCTGATCTGCCTCGCCATGACCGACGACCGCCTGGAGCATCTGCGCATCGGGCCGATGACGGCGGAGAATACTTCGCAATATGGCACCGCCTTTTGCGAAGCCATTGACGCCCGCGAGGGCGTGACCACCGGCATCTCGGCTTACGATCGCGCCCGCACTATTAAAGTCGCCATCGATCCCGCCACCCGGCCCGCGGACCTCGCGCGCCCCGGCCACGTCTTTCCGCTGCGAGCCCGCAAAGGTGGCGTGCTGGTGCGCGCTGGACAGACCGAAGCGTCCGTTGATCTCGCGCGCCTGGCTGGCCTCATCCCCGCCGGGGTGATCTGCGAAATCATGAAAGACGATGGGACCATGGCGCGCGTCCCTGACCTGATCGAGTTCTGCAAGCTTCACAATTTCAAGATGCTCACCGTCGCCGCGCTCATTCGCTATCGCATGGCGCACGAACGCTACGTCCACCGCGTCGGCGAAGCTCTGGTGGACACGCCCCACGGCGAATTCCGCCTGATCGCCTACGAAAGCGAAGTGGACGGCGGCGAGTCCCACGTGGCGCTAGTCCGGGGAGATATTGGGAGCGAGGTCGGCAGGGATCGCCGTGACGAACGCGGGGGGGACGCTCAGAACAAAGTCGAGACAAGCGACGAGCCCGTACTGGTGCGCATGCACGCTCATTGCCTGCTGGGAGACGTCTTCGGAGCGACGACTTGCGATTGCCGCGCCACCGTCGAAGGCTCCATGAAAGCCATCGCCCGCGCCGGCCGTGGCGCCCTGATCTACCTGCATCAGACATCCAAAGGATTTTCCGTAGAACGCGTGGGAGATCGAACCGCACTGGCCTTCCATCGCGACAAGCGCCAGCCATCTCTGCCTGAGAGCGAGCGAAAAATTCAGCGCGAAATCGGCATCGGGGCCCAGATCCTCTCCGACCTGAACCTGCGTCGTATCCGTCTGCTGACCAACCACCCACGAAAAGTCGCAGCCCTGGAAGGATTCGGCATCGAGATCGTCGAACAGGTGCCGGTACCACTGGAAAAAATGAAACCAGAAAAAGTTTAGAGAGTTACTTGCGCTCAAGAATTGTTAAAGCAGAACTTGAAAGAAGAAAGAATCCAGAAGAAGAAAAGAAGAGAACGCTGGCAGAAAGATTTGTAAAGACGCAGCTGGCAACGACTGGATTGGCGCCGAATCCGCCAAAAATTTACGATCCGATCAAAACGGCTTGCGCACGACGACTTCGCTTTCGTGAATAAAAAATTGCGTCGAACACTTGTCCGATCCGCAAATCACAGGCAGCAATCCAGCAACCTGTTTGCGCGTAATTAAACCCAAAGTTCCGCACGCAGGACACGACAACACAGCCCAATAAGGATCGTCCTTCTCGCCGACTTCGCCCGCGTTTTCCAGCACGAACACAGTTCCTGGAACCATCTGCTCGGGAAGCCACTCACTCACGATGTTCAGTTCTCCAATCATCTTGCCTCCGAACGTTCCTGTTTATGAAGCCGTTCGTTCCTGCCCTGACGTCCGACCAACGCTCGAATCCGACGCGCTGCACTTTCTCCCGTTGCGAATATCCGCTCGCATTTGCCGAACCGCATCACTGAGACAGATCGCCAGCATCGGCTGTCGCGCATTCTTCAGGATGTCCACAATCTGCCGCGCCGAAGTTTCCAGATACAGATTCGTCCCATCGGTGAGCAAGTGATAATCGGACGCAGCGCTCACCGTCTCCGCCAGCCGCTTGCCGAACTCCCGCTGCAGGAAACGCACCACCTTGCGCACACGCTGCAGAGGAAATCCGCGGCGACGCAGCTCGCAAATCACCGCGACCTCCACCAAATCATCCATGGAATAGAGACGACGATGTCCTTCGCGGGCGGGAACCACGATGCGGCGTTCGTCCCACCACTGCAACTGACGAGGAGTGATTCCGGTTAAGGCGACTACTTCTCGCGATGTAAAGCGCTTTTGCATTTTGCCTGAAAAACGTTTAAAACACAAAATGGCAAGAATGTTTGAAACATTTTAGGCGCGCCGCGTGCATTGTCAAGAAAAGATTTTTGGCAAGAGGGTGACTTGCGGAGTTCCCGGCGGGGGTCCGAGGTCTCAGCATTGACTGGCGCTAGGAGGTTTGTCCTCCGCCCACGAAGTGGACGATCTCCAGGTGGTCGCCGTCGGAAAGCTGGGTTTGTGGCCACTGCTCGCGCGGGATGATGTTGTGGTTAAGTTCGATGGCGACTCGATCGGATTTCATTCCCATGTTTTCGATGAGCGCGGAGAGGGACAAGGGCGCGTCAAAATTGCGGGTTTCACCATTGATTTCGATTTTCACTGCAGCTCTCACTCGAGCTTACGCAGGCGGAACTTGCGGGTGGCGGTGCGTCCGGCGTAGTTGGCCTGGACCAGCACGGAGGAATCTGGCAGGGCGGTTTCTTCGGACTCGATTTTTACTTCGGCGTGGCCGCCAGCGTCGGTCATCGCCTGAGTGTAAAACGGTGCGGCGTCGGGCCGTGCAAATCGAAAGGTGAGGCGCGCGCCCTCGACGGCTGAGCCTCCGTCGGTTACGCGCAGGCGCATAATGAGGTTGCGATCGGCGTGCACCGAACCGGCGTTGAGCCATTGCAGGTCGAGTTCTTTGACGCCGGCGAGGGTTTCGGGCGTATCGCGCTTATCCAGAATGCTGTGTACACGGCCGTCGCGGATGGAGTCCAGCACCAGGCGGTGCTGATCGCGCAGGATCTGCTCCTTCATCTGATCGGTGAATCCGCCGTGGGATAGTTTTTCGGCGTAGGATGTGGCGCGCTTCCCTACGCAGCGGCCGCGGACGAAAACCTGGGTTTGCAGTATCAGCTCATTCTCGCGAGCCTCGCTTTGCACGTGGTAAACCGTTTCGCCGTGTTTTACGTCAGTATTAAAACCAAAAATCATGAGAACTCGATTCACATCCTCGAGAAAAAATCTTTTCCCAGACTAAACCATCTAATTAAACCAGCATAGACGACTGTGTCGCTTGACACTACCGAATACCAAATCTAATCTAGAACGTTTAGGCACTGCTTGGCGCGAATTATATATAGCTCCCCTATGCCGGACAATTACTTCGCCCGCTACCTGCCCTTATTGATTCACTTCCTGCTGGCGTGCGTCGTGGCGAGCGCCCTGGTGGTGCTGTCTCAGATTATCGGATACCGCAAGCCGACGAGGGCCAAACTTTCTCCTTATGAATGCGGCATGATTCCGGTGGGAGATGCCCGCCAGCGCTTCTCGGTCAAATTCTATCTAGTAGCTATGTTGTTCATCCTGTTCGATGTTGAGGCAGTTTTCCTCTATCCCTGGGCGGTGGTACTGCGGCGGCTCAAAATGTTCGGATTCTGGGAGATGTTGGTATATATCGGCATCGTTCTGGTGGGCTTCTTTTACATCTGGAAAAAGGGAGCTTTGGACTGGAATGAACCCGCCGCGGGTCGAGGCGGGATGTAATGCCCCTTTCCCCAGCCATTACCGATTTGGAAGAGCTGAAAGATCACCCTGCCCTGGCGCTGCTGTTGGCTTGGAATGCTGCCGCCGTGGAATCTGCAAAATACGATCGGGACGAGATCACTATTTACGTGGAGCGGTCGTCGATTCGTGATGCTTGCGTTTTGCTGCGAGACAACCGCAAATGTCCGTTTAACTTTCTTGCGGATGTTACTTGCGTGGATTGGCATCCTTCGGAGCCGCGCTTTGAAGTCATTTATCACCTGCTGTCGATTCCGCAAAAAGAACGGGTGCGACTTAAAGTTCGACTTGAGGGTTCCAGCCCGGTGATCGAAACGGTTACATCGGTGTGGCCGGCAGCGAATTTTTTCGAGCGCGAAGTTTTTGACCTCTTTGGTGTGCGCTTCACGGGTCATCCCTATTTGCGGCGCCTGTTGATGCCGGAGGATTGGGAGGGTAACCCCATGCGCAAGGACTATCCGGTAGAGGGTTATCGCTAGCATGTCGCACCTAACCGCCACACCCGTGATCGAGCCCGGTCAGGATCGCACCATGATCCTGAACATGGGACCGCACCATCCGTCAACCCACGGCGTGCTGCGACTCATCCTGGAAATTGATGGCGAGACCATTGTGCGGATCATGCCTGATATCGGCTACCTGCATACTGGAATTGAGAAGACCTGCGAAGCCAAGTTCTACCAGCAAGTGGTGCCGCTGACTGATCGCATCGACTATCTCTGCCCGCTTACCAATAACCTGTGCTACGTGCTGGCGGTGGAAAAACTTTTGGGACTGGAAATACCCCCGAAAGCGCAGTGGATGCGGGTGATGCTCAACGAACTTACTCGCATTAACTCGCACCTGGTGTGGCTGGGAACGCACGCTCTGGACATCGGGGCTATGTCGGTTTTCCTTTATTGTTTCCGGGAGCGCGAGGACATTCTGCGGCTGTTCGAGATGGTGAGCGGGCAGCGTATGATGACGTCCTATTTCCGTATTGGCGGATTGGCGCTGGAGCCGCCGCTGGGATTCTTCGAGCGGGTACGCCAATTTGCCAACCGCTTTCCGGAAAAAGTGAATGAGTACGAAAACCTGCTGACCGGAAATCCGATTTGGGGGATGCGTACCAAGGGAGTCGCCCGCATCACTGCCGCAGATGCGATTGCGCTAGGCGCGAGCGGTCCGACCCTGCGGGGTAGCGGCGTGGACTTCGATTTACGCCGCGATATGCCTTATTCCGGCTATGAGAATTTCAAGTTCAATGTGCCGGTGTTGCAGGACGGCGATGTGTTTGCGCGGTATCTCTGCCGGGTGCGAGAGATGCGGGAGTCGATCGCCATGGTGCAACAGGCGTTGAATGGGATGCCGGAGGGTCCGATCAAAGCCGACGCGCCCAAAGTTATTTTGCCGGACCGCGAAAAGATGAAGACTGAGATGGAAGCTCTCATCTATCACTTTAAGATCATTACCGAGGGCTTCAGCGTGCCCGCCGGCGAGGTGTACCAAGCGGTGGAGTCACCGCGCGGCGAAATGGGTTACTACGTGGTCAGCGACGGGACTGCTAAGCCATACCGAGTGCACATGCGGGCGGCATGCCTCGCCAATCTCCAATTGTTGCCACAGATGTGTGAAGGGAGACTGCTTGCGGACGTAGTGGCGGCGATTGGGAGCATTGATATTGTGCTGGGGGAGATCGACCGGTAGAAGAATTTGTAATTGAGTAATTTGTAATTTGTAATTTTGTGCCAACGCCTGAAGAGTTGCGAGATCGCACAAAGGCATTTGCGCTGCGGGTGATTCGGTTATACCGGGCATTACCGGCGGCGGCGGAGGCCCAGATTATCGGCAAACAGCTGCTTCGGTTGCGGCGAATTGCCGGGCCGCTTGCCGTGCCAGATCTCGGGCCGAATTTGCTGCGAGGTTAGGCATCGTTGTGGAAGAAGCCGATGAAACTATGCTTTGGCTGGAGCTGCTCGCTGATTCCGGCGTCGTCCGTAACGAGCGACTTAGGCCACTGCAAACGGAGGCACGAGAACTGACAGCTTTGTTCACAGCCTCCCAACATACAACTCGCGGGCGCCGCTGAAGATTGGTTGCTGGCAAATTGCAAATTACAAATTAGTCAATTACCCGATTTTGGTTAACAATGCGCTTTTCTGACGAATTCGAAGGCCGCTTTTCGGAGATGCTTAGTCATTATCCGACGAAGCGATCCGTGCTGGTGCCTACGCTTCTTTATGCGCAGGATGAAGTCGGTTACCTGAGCGATGAAGTGATCGCTGAATTGGCGACGCGTCTTGACCTCACTGAGCTCGAGGTACGCAATGTAATCAGCTACTACTCCATGCTGACTACGAAGGCGCGTGGCAAGTACAACGTGCAGGTGTGCACCAATATTTCCTGCATGTTGCGCGGCGCGGAAGAAATTTTTGAGCACTGCAAGAAGAGGTTGGGCGTCGGTCCCCACGGCACTACTCCCGACAACCTGTTTTCGCTCGAAGAAGTTGAATGTATTGGCGCATGCAGTTGGGCCCCAGCGGTGCAGGTGAACTATGACTTTCATGAGAACCTGACGGTGGACAAGATGGACCAACTCTTTGACGAGTGCAAGAAAGAAGGGACGCAGTTACGCAATTTGTAATTGAGTAATTTGTAATTGGCAATTTAAAGACAATACGGCACAACTTCAGAATTTTGTTTCACAGCCGTTGGCCGATTTTCTATTACAAATCATCTGATTACGAATCGTCGGCGTTTTTAAAATTACTAAATTACAAATTACCCAATTACCAATGCACTTGGTTTCCCATCCCGATGAAGTGAAGGTCGTCTCCAAGCGCTTTGGCAAGGGGGCGACTGATCTTGATCGCTATCTTGCGCTCGACGGTTACAAGGCCGTCCAGAAGGCGTTGGGGATGCAGCCGGATGGCATCATCAATGAGGTCAAGAACTCAGGCTTGCGTGGGCGCGGGGGCGCGGGGTTCAATACCGGTTTGAAGTGGTCGTTCGTGCCCAAGCAATCGGCGAAACCGAAATACATTCTCTGCAATGGCGACGAAAGCGAGCCGGGCACTTGTAAAGATCGTCTGATCTTTGAGCATGACCCGCATGCCGTAATCGAGGGTGTCGTAATCGCCGGACTCGCCGTCGGCTCACATACCGGCTACATCTATATTCGCGGAGAGTACCGCTATCTTTCGAACCTCATGCAGAAGGCGATCAAGGATGCCTATGCACGCGGCCTTCTCGGCAAGAACATTTTCGGCAGCGGCTACGATTTTGACGTGTACTGGCACGGCGGCGCGGGCGCGTACGAAGTTGGGGAAGAGTCCGCGCTGATGGAATCGCTGGAAGGAAAGCGCGGCATACCGCGCATCCGCCCTCCCTTCCCTGCTGTCGTGGGACTGTGGGGCGGGCCGACCGTCATCAATAATGCTGAAACCCTGGCGAGTGTACCGCACATCATCCTGGGCGGAGCGGAATGGTATTCCAACCTGGGTACTCCAAAGAATGGCGGGACGCGGCTGTTTTGCCTGAGCGGTCATCTGAATCGCCCGGGCGTTTATGAACTGCCCATGGGATACAACCTAAAGAAGATGATTTATGAAGTCGGCGGCGGAATTCCCAATAGGAAGAAATTGAAGGCCGTCGTCCCCGGCGGGTCTTCTACCCCAGTGCTGACCGCGGATGAGATTGATGCCCCCATGGATTTTGATTCACTGATGAAGGCTGGATCGATGCTCGGCTCAGGCGGAGTCGTGGTGCTCGATGAGACGACCTGCATTGTGAAATTCGCTTTGCGGACGATGAAGTTTTACCGCCATGAAAGCTGCGGCTGGTGTATTCCGTGTCGTGAAGGCACGGACTGGCTGGAAAAAACCTTGATTCGCTTACACGCCGGGGGAGGATTGAAGAAGGACATCGACAACATTCTGTACTTGTCCGAGAACATGCTGGGCCGAACGTTTTGTCCTCTGGGCGACGCGGCCGCCATGCCGACGATCGCGTTCGTAAAGAAATTTCGCAAAGAGTTTGAGGACCATCTCGAAGCGAGGCCGTGCGCGTTTGAGGCAGCGGGGAGTGTGGAGCGGTTGCCGGTGATGGCGTAGGAAGAATTGGTAATTTAGTAATTTAGTAATTTGTAATTTAAAGGCGACGGGCGTCGGGCAAGATTGCATCGTTGCTGACAATTACTCAATTACTCAATTCCTAAATTACTAAATGCCTTATGGCTGACGTGAATATCACGGTGGATGGTAAGAAGGTCACGGCGCCTGCTGGGACGCTGCTGATCGAGGCTTGCAAGAGTGTCGGCATCGAGGTGCCTTCGTTCTGCTACTACCCGAACCTATCGCTACAGGGCGCCTGCCGCATGTGTCTGGTCAAAGTCGAAAAGATGCCAAAGTTGCAGACCGCCTGTACCACGGTCATCAGCGAGGGCATGATTGCGATTACTAACAACGATGAAGTGCGGCAGGCGCGCAAGTCAATGGTTGAATTGCTGCTCGGCAATCACCCGCTCGATTGTCCGGTATGCGACGCGGGTGGCGAATGCGAACTGCAAGATATGACGTTTTCTTATGGCGCGGCGGAATCCAAATTCATGGAAGCCAAGAACCATAAGGACGAGCAACAGTGGTCGCCGGTGGTGTATTTCGACCGGCCACGCTGCATCTTGTGCTATCGCTGTGTGCGTGTCTGCGGAGAAGCCATGGACGTGTGGGCCCTGGGAGTACAGAATCGCGGGGTGGTGTCGGTCATTGCGCCTAATAAAGAAGATCATCTGGAGTGCGAAGAATGCGGGATGTGCATTGACATCTGTCCGGTGGGAGCGCTGACATCGGGGGCATACCGCTATAAGACGCGTCCCTGGGAGATGAACCACGTGGGCACTATCTGTACGCATTGCGGTGATGGCTGCAAAACCACGCTGGGCGTGCGCCGCAGCGACAGTGGCATGCAGATCGTTCGCGGCGACAATCGTGACAAGAGCGGCATCAATGGGGATTTTTTGTGTATTAAAGGACGCTATGCATTCGATTTTGCCGATGACCCGCAGCGTGTCACGACGCCTCTGATTCGCAGGGACGGGCAACTGGCGCCGTCCACTTGGGAAGAAGCTTTCGAATTGATCGGAAAACGTTTTGCGGAAATCCGCGACAAAGAAGGCGGTCGGGCAATTGGGGTTGTCGGGTCGAACCGGACAACCAATGAAGAGAACTATCTGCTTTCGAAATTTGCGCGAGTGGTGCTGAAGACAAATAGTATCGACCACCGTCGCACGGCGGATTTTCCAGCATTCGCGGCGGCCATGGTGGGAAAACCGCACGCCGCTGCGACCATGCGGGATGTTTTCAATGCGCCGGCAATTCTTGTCATTGGCAATAATCCTACCGAGCAGCATCCATTGTTGGCCTGGCAGATCCGCAACAATGTCCGTCTGCACCGGGCGCGGTTGTACGTGATCAATTCTCGACCGATCAAGCTGCGTCGTCAGGCCACAAGCTTTACCGAAATTCCACAAGGCACAGAGGGCCAGGCCGCTGCGTTTCTTGGAGGGGATGATTCGGCGGCAGAGGCGCTTGGCAGCGGGAGTCGCGAGATGTGGGTGGGGCTGCGCGACAAGCTGCGCGGCGAGGGGAAGCTGATTATCATTTTCGATTCAGCGATTCGCGGTAAGGATATTTCCGCATTGGTGAAATTCGGATCGGCAGTTTCGGGAGCAAAGTTTGTGTGTCTGGGGGATTATTCGAACTCGCGCGGTGCGGCCGACATGGGGTTGTATCCGGATTTCTTACCTGGGTACCGTCCGATCGCAGACGCAAGCACGTTTAAGGACGAATGGGGAGACATGCCGACGGCACCGGGATTGAATGTTTCACAAATGGCGGAGGCGGCGGCAGCAGGCACGTTGAAAGGATTTTACGTGGTTGGTTCGAATCCTGTCGGAGGCCTGGGGCTTGATCCTTTCGCGTTCTCAAATACTTTTGTCGTAGTGCAGGACATGTTTCTCACCGAGACCGCACAGATGGCTGATGTGGTTCTTCCGTCGGCGAATGCTTACGAAAAAGCGGGGACGTTTACCAATACCTGTGGCGACATTCAACTGGTGAAGAAGGCGGGGGAAGTAAGTGACGTCAAGAGTGATTTCGAGATGATTGTGCGCATTGCTGACGCGACGGGGTTCGAGGTTCGCAAACTCGTTCCTTTCGGCGGCCGCGGTACGAGCGCCGATATGGGGCAATCGCGTGGGGCGCAATCCGGCGAGGCTGATCGTCATGTGGTCTGGCTGGAAGCACATGGTCTGGAACCGAAGATGAGCCCGTTTGATCCGATGGCGATTCTTGATGAAATTCAACGGCTAGTGCCGGGATATGACGTGTCGCGAATGAATTTGCTGGCGGGGAATGATCAGCACACGACCACGGTGGGGACGGGACAGGGTGGAGTGCAGGACGCGAAACTCATCGCGCCCGCCAACGATAATTTATTCACGTCGGGAACGTTGGGGCGCTACTCCCGTGCGTTGAACTCAGTAATCGAAAACCGGAATCCGGAACCGGCGGAGGAAGTAGCGGCCGACTGAACGGCTTTTTTGCAATCACGTTTGTGTCGCGAGAGCGGCGCACCGGTCATCAACTGGTCTTGAGAAAGCGAAACTGAGGTCACGCATTGCAGAGCGTCGAAAGCTTTGTTGTCGTCTCCCTGATCAAGTCGGTGATCGCTGTGTTTGTGCTGCTCACGGCAGTGGCCTACAGCGTGTGGTTGGAGCGCAAGGTGGTGGGCCACATTCAGAACCGGTGGGGACCCACGCGGGTCGGGCCATTTGGCTTGCTACAGCCACTGGCAGATGGCATCAAGTTTTTGTTCAAAGAAGACATAACGCCACCTCACGTGTACAAAACGCTGTACATTGCGGCGCCTATGCTGAGCGTGATCTTCGCGCTGACTTCGATTTCGGTGATCCCGATTGGCAATTGGGTCACTATCGCGGGGGTGCATACACCGCTGCAGATTACGGACGTCAACATTGCACTGCTGATCATTCTCGGGGTTACGTCGATGGGAGTGTATGGGGTGGCGCTGGCGGGATGGTCGTCCAATAGCAAGTATTCTCTGCTGGGGGGCTTGCGGGCAAGCGCGCAGATGGTGAGCTATGAGATTTCGTTAGGGCTGTCACTCATCGGCGTGCTGATCATGGCGGGCAGTTTCAGTCTGCGCGATATTGTGGATTCGCAGAGTGGAGTGTTTTGGGGCTTCATTCCGCGCTGGAACATCTTTCATGGGCAGACGGTAGCTTTTTTTGTTTACCTGATGTCGGCATTTGCCGAGACCAACCGAGTGCCATTCGACCTGCCCGAGGCGGAAACCGAGCTGGTCGCGGGATATCACACCGAGTACAGCGCCATGAAGTTTGCCATGTTCTTCATGGCCGAGTACGCCAACATGATCACGGTCGCGTGCCTGGCGACCTTGCTGTTCCTGGGCGGCTGGCATGGTCCGATTTGGGGACTGACGTGGATGCAAGCAGTCCTGCCTGTTTTTTGGTTCCTGGCAAAGGTTTTCTGTTTCTTGTTTCTTTACATTTGGATTCGCGGAACGCTGCCGCGTTTCCGCTACGACCAACTGATGGCGTTCGCGTGGAAGTTTCTGTTCCCGCTGGCGGTGGCTAATTTGGTAATCACGGGGTTGGTAGTGGCACTGCGGTCGTGAAAAGAAGTGGTCAGTGACTAGCAGGCAGCGAATTGGGAATGAAATCCCCGATAGAAATTGATGGTTGAATGTTGCATCTGGCCTTATTTTCGATTTTTGGCGCGATCTGCGTGGCGGGAGCAGTCAACCTGCTGGTGCAGAGACATCCGATTAATAGCGCGCTTTCGTTGATCGCCGTGATGACGTCGCTGGCGGTCGAATATCTATTGCTGGGGGCGGAGTTCGTTGCTGCGGTGCAGGTGATCATCTACGCGGGCGCCATTATGGTGTTGTTCGTGTTTGTGATCATGCTGCTGAACGCAGGCGAGGAAGAACGAACCAGGGGCAGCCGGGTCGCAATCTTATTCGGGATACCAGGCGTACTGCTCGGGGGCGTTCTAGTGGCGTGGACTTTGATCCAGCGTTCCGGTACTGACGAGGTGGCACTGGGCGCGCTTCCTGGGTCTCCCACGATCATCGGGTGGTTGCTGTTCCACGACTTTCTGCTTCCTTTTGAAGTCACCTCCCTGTTGATTCTTATCGCGATCATGGGTGCGGTAGTGCTGGCGGGAAAGCCAGAAGCGGAGACACAGCAAACAGGAAAGGGGCACTGATGGTTCCGATTTCCTACTATCTCGTGCTGAGCGGAATCCTGTTTGGCTGCGGAGTCGTCGGCTTTCTGATCAAGCGGAACATTATCAGTATCTTCATGTCGATTGAGCTGATGCTCAATGGCGTGAACCTTTCGTTTGTGGCATTCGCCGCTCAGTGGCACGCGCTGAGCGGACAAGTGTTCGTATTTCTCGTGATGGTGGTGGCGGCCGCGGAGGCTGCGGTTGGGCTGGCCATCATCATCGCCGTTTACCGAAACCGCGAGACTCTCAACGTAGATCAGGTAAACCTGCTCAAACTATGACGCCGAACTTGCATCTCTGTTTGATTCCCCTGCTTCCGCTGATCGGCGCCGCTATAAATGGATTGCTGGGCCGCCGATTCTCCCGGCTGCAGGTGTCGGCGATCGCGCTCGGGTTCTGCGGAGCTGCGTTCGTCATGGCGCTGTGGGTTGCGGCCCGTTTCTCTTCACTGACCGTGCCCTATATCGAATATGTAGCGCCCTGGATTCGAGCCGGTGATTTCAGGGCAGACTTTGCCTTCTATCTCGACCAACTCTCGCTGGTGATGCTGCTGGTGGTCACCGGGGTTGGGTTTCTCATCCACGTTTATTCGGTTGGGTACATGTGGAAGGACAGTGGCTTCTACCGGTTCTTCAGTTATCTGAACCTGTTCATGTTTTTCATGCTGACGTTGGTTCTAGCCGGCAATTACCTGGTGATGTTCATTGGATGGGAAGGCGTCGGTTTGGCCTCGTATCTGTTGATTGGCTTCTGGTTCACCAAAGATTCTGCGGCATCGGCGGGCAAGAAAGCGTTCATCGTAAACCGCATCGGTGATTTTGGATTTCTGATCGGCCTTTTTCTGATGATCAAGCATTTCGGTTCGCTCAACTTCACGCAGCTGTTTCAGACGGTGTCGGGGATGGGAGTGGAAAAGGACGAAGCCGGCCTGCTGACCGCGATCGGTGTGCTGCTGATGGTGGGCGCTGCGGGAAAATCGGCGCAGATTCCACTGTATGTCTGGCTTCCCGATGCGATGGAGGGGCCGACACCGGTCTCAGCCCTGATCCACGCCGCCACCATGGTTACTGCCGGGGTCTACATGGTTGCGCGTTCGCATGTCATCTTTGAACGCGCACCTCTAGCGCTGATGGTCGTCGCCATTATTGGAACTCTGACGGCCCTATTTGCGGCTACGATCGGCCTGGTGCAAACCGACATCAAAAAAGTTCTCGCTTACTCGACCGTCTCGCAGTTGGGATACATGTTCATGGCGTGCGGCGTGGCCGCATTTTCCGCGGGGATCTTTCACTTGATGACTCATGCCTTCTTCAAGGGCTTGCTGTTCCTCGCGGCCGGGTCGGTAATCCATTCGCTCGGCGGCGAACAGGACATGCGGCTCATGGGCGGTCTGCGCACCAAGATTCCGTGGACTTTTTGGACAATGACCGCGGCCACCTTCGCCATCGCAGGCTTCCCGCCTTTTGCAGGCTTCTTCAGTAAGGACGAAATCCTGTGGCGGGCTTCGCGCGTGAGTCTGGTTTACTGGGGCATCGGATTGTTCACCGCCTTTTTGACATCCTTCTACATGTTCCGTTTGTGGTTTCTAACTTTTTTCGGGGAATATCGCGGACCGGAAGGAGCCGGGCTTGGCCACGGCGCTGGCCAACACCACGATGCTGCGCACAGCGATGTTCCTGGTGATGGCGGGATTCACGAGAGCCCAAGAGTCATGCTGATCCCGCTTGCAATCCTGGCGGTGCTTTCAGTCATTGGCGGATGGGTCGGAGTACCGGGATCGCTGGGCGGCAGCAATCATTTTGGTAAATTCTTGTCGCCGGTATTCCACTCTACTATTCCGGCTGCTGTAAGCGAGGGCATGCCACCGGAAGAGCGAACTGAGGGGCCAGAACCGACGGCAGGAGCACGTCAAGAACTCTTGTACACCACCGTGTCTGTTGGTGCCGCTTTTCTAGGCCTCTTC
Source organism: Acidobacteriota bacterium (assembly GCA_003225075.1). Lineage (GTDB taxonomy): Bacteria > Acidobacteriota > Terriglobia > Terriglobales > Acidobacteriaceae > Gp1-AA124. Next base: position 96,001 of record QIAP01000036.1, read on the forward strand.
CTGGCATGGCTGCTTTATTGGCGCAGGCCTGAATTGCCACAAAGGATTGCGGATAGTCTCGGCGGCCTCTACCACACCGTACTGCACAAATATTATGTTGATGAACTCTACGGCATGCTGGTGGTGAAACCTGTGGTGGACGGGTCGACTCGCATTCTCTGGCAGGGCATCGATCAGAACGTTATCGATGCGACGGTCAATGACAGCGCTGATAGTGCACGTCACCTGTCGGACGCGGTGCGCCACATGCAGTCCGGAAATATCCGTTCCTACGCCGGTTGGGTAGCGCTAGGTGCGGCCCTGGTCATTGCCTACATGGTCTGGATGGGCGTGCAATGACCACTGCCATCGACAGCTCCATTCTTACCCTGGTGACATTCATTCCGCTGACGGGCGGCCTCTTGCTGTTGCTAGTTCCAAGGCGCGACCGCGACATTCGTATTTTCTCCCTGGTGGTCACTCTGCTTGCATTCGTGCTTTCGCTGCATTTGCCAGTGCACTTCCATCGCATGCAAGGCGGGTTTCAGTATGAAGTTAACAAGCACTGGATCTCCAGCCCAAATATTCACTACCACATGGGAGTAGACGGGTTCTCTCTGTGGCTGGTGGTGCTGACGACGTTCCTCACGCCCCTGTGTGTTCTTATCTCCTGGAACTCGATTCATGAGCGGGTGAAAGAATTCTTCATTATTCTGCTGATCCTGGAAACGGCCCTGATTGGGGTCTTCACCTCCCTCGATATGTTCTTGTTTTATTTTTTCTGGGAAGCTACGCTGATCCCGATGGCGCTGCTGATCGGCATGTATGGCCACGGACGGCGCGTGTACGCGGCAGTAAAGTTCTTTCTGTACACCATGATCGCCTCGGTTTTCATGCTGGCGGCGATTCTTTGGCTGTACTCAAAGGTCGGCACCTTTGATTTCGTCACCGTCCAAAGAGTCATCCGCGGCGGCAATGTGGAAAATTTTGGCGGCGCAGCCATCTGGCTCTTCCTTGGATTTTTTATCGCGTTCGCGGTGAAAGTACCGTTGTTTCCACTTCACACCTGGCTTCCGGATGCTCACGTCGAAGCCCCGACAGCAGGATCCGTATTGCTGGCGGGCGTCCTGCTGAAGATGGGCACCTATGGCATGCTGCGCTTCAACCTAGGGCTGTTCCCGGAACAGTCGCGACAGAACGCGCCGTGGATTATCGCGCTGGCGCTGATTGGGATCATTTATGGCGCGCTGGTCGCGATGGTGCAGCCCAACATGAAGAAGCTGATCGCTTACTCTTCGATCAGCCACCTGGGATTCGTGGTGCTCGGGATATTCAGTTTTACTGCTGCGGGATTGAACGGCGCGGAATTCGTAATGCTGGCCCATGGCGTTTCTACCGGCGCGCTGTTCATGCTGGCGGGAATCCTCTACGAGCGACGGCATACCTACGAGATTGCCGAGTTCGGTGGTCTGGCGACGCCTATGCCGATGTACGCGGCGTTTTTCCTGTTCATCGTTTTGGCATCAGTCGGATTACCACTGCTGAACGGATTCGTCGGCGAATTTCTCGTGCTTAGTGGTGCTTTTGCGGCACGCGCGGTTTATGGAATTCTTGCCGCGACCGGCGTGATCTGGAGCGCCTGCTATTTATTGTGGATGTACCAGAGAGTCTTCTTCGGAAAAGTGACACAGGATGTTAACAACAGTCTGACTGATCTTTCTCGCCGGGAAAAGATTGCACTGTGGCCCATTGCCGTCGTCGCGCTGAGCATGGGCGTCGCGCCATTGCTCTGGCTTAGCATGATTGATCCCGCTGCACGGACCGCCCTCGCGCCCTTCTCGCAAATAGTAAGTAGCGTGGTGGGTCAATGAATCCCGGCGGCGAGTCGATGCAGACTTTGCCCTTGGGGGTGGATTACATCCGCTTCCTGCCCGAGATCGTGCTTTCCATTTTCGGCATGATTGTGATGGTGCTCGATCCCCTGGTGGACGAGCAACGTAGCCAAAAACATCTCGGCATGGTCGCGCTGCTGGGCACGCTGACGGCGTTGGCGGCTACCTTATTGATGTCGCAGTATCCGGGCTCCGCCTTCTGGAACATGATCCAGGTGGATAGTTTCAGCGTGTTCTTCCATTTCCTGGTCATCGCCGTTGCCGCGCTCGTCATTCTCTCTTCGTACGAATACATGACGGTGCAGCGAATCCGTGCCGGCGAATATTACGGGCTGATCCTGTTTGGCGCCGTCGGCATGGCCCTTATGTCGTCAGCAGTGGAACTGGTGCTGATCTTCATTGCGCTGGAAATCTCGTCGATTTCCACCTACATTTTGGCGGGCTTCCGCCGCCGTGAGGCCATCAGCAGCGAATCTTCCATTAAATATTTCCTGCTTGGCTCCTTTGCAACGGCATTCTTCCTGTATGGCGTCGCACTGATGTTCGGCGCAACTGGTTCTACAAGTATCTGGCAGATCAGTCAGGTCCTGCACTCCAGAGTACCCTTGCTGGCGTATGTAGCAACGGCGTTCATGTTTGTCGGCCTGGGTTTCAAAGTGGCATCGGCCCCCTTCCACGTCTGGACTCCGGACGTGTACGAAGGCGCGCCGGCCCCCATCGTTGGCCTGATGTCGACCGGACCAAAAGCCGCGGTGTTCGCGGTATTGCTACGAATTTTTTTCCAGGCCAATGCACCCGGACGTTTCTGGCTGATCTGGGTATCGGCGGCACTCTCCATGACGCTGGGTAATGTTGCCGCCCTGGTGCAGACCAACATTAAGCGTCTACTGGCTTATTCTTCGATTGCCCATGCAGGTTATCTGCTAATCGCTTTTGCCGTCCCCCAAACTGCTATTGCGGACACCGGCATTTCGTCCGCTATGTTTTACACGGTCGCTTATGCGGCGATGAATGTAGGAGCGTTCGCGGTGGTCAGCCACCTCGCAGGCGCGGGCGAGCATCGTGTAGAACTGGAGGATTATGCGGGCTTGGGACGGCGATCTCCGCTTCTGGCCGCGACGCTCACGATCTTTCTTCTTTCCCTGATCGGAATCCCTATGACCGGCGGATTCTTCGCCAAGTTCTACGTCTTCAGTGCGGCGCTCAAAGCTAACCTGGTGGTACTGACGATAATCGGCGTGATCAACAGCGCCATCGGCGCTTATTACTACTTGCGAGTGATTGTGTTGATGTACATGCGCGAGCCCAGGGAGGAAACTGCCCTACCCCGAGTGCCGATCGGAGTAGGAATCACCTTGGCGATCACTGCGATAACAACTATTTGTCTGGGATTATTTCCAGGGCGAGTGGTGAATTATTCCCTGCGATCCGCCCACGAGTTGGTTCACCCGGAAATGAGTGCTACCGACATAAGACGCCCTTCTGTGATTCGTTAAATGGGCGAAATGCCATAGCATCCCACTTAAAGTAATGCTTTAAGGGGGATGCTTCCCTTCTAGTGTAGCCTCAGTCGTCCGAGACCGCGATATCACGCCGCTCGAAAATCCAGGAGGCCAGCAGCGAACAGGCAACGATCTCTGCCAGGGCAAGCAGGATAGGAATCCAATCAGCTCGCCAAGCAGTTTCGAACGACGCTTTCAAGAAGAGATCCAGCAATGGGTAAAGAGGTACGAAGTGGCCCAGGCGTCCTCCAAACTGGAGTGCGGCCATCGCGGGCACGCCCAAAAAAACAGCAGTTGCCAGGCTGGCAAAAAGTGGATTCAGAAAAGTGGAAAACACAACAGCGAGGGACCCGGCCAGCAAAGATGCCAGCAAACACAAGAGCATCAGAAACCAAAGAAACGGCAGCGGAAATCCGGCTCGACCTAACACCCAGCTTCCGGTGAAACCCATACAAAAGCAATAAAGGACCAGAACGAGAGCTAATCCGGTGAGCGTTCCGAAGATGTACTGGGCGCGTCCCACACCTTTAGAGAGCACGGTTAAAATGCGGCGCGACTTGCGCTCGTTGTGGATCGCCGAACCGCCGAGAAAAATGGCGAATGCGATCGCATACGCCGCGAGCTGCTTGAATATGATGAGCAGGTCCTCGCGCTCCCTGCGGACATCCACTGCCAGACCCAGCGCCGACAGCACCAGCACCCACAGCAGCAAGACAAGGATAGGCCAGCGCTGGGCACGGAGAAAGTTGGCTGCGATCAAGAGAACCACTCTCATGGGCGAAGCTCGGGTTGTGGATTCGCAGATGTTCCTTTTGTTACTTCCACGAATAGTTCCTCAAGCGAGCGCCGTAAGGGATTGACGCTTACGACCTCACCACCCAATTCCCACACGCGTTGCAGGGTGACGCGCTGGGCAGATGCAGGGATGGAAAACGTGACCAAGCCATCACTGACAACTGCTCCCGAAAACGCATGCGCAGCAATCCCCCGGGCAACGATCTCGGTTTGTTCGCCGCATTCGAGCAGTTCGGAGGTCCGTCCCAGGCGCACGAGGCGTCCGCGGTCCAGCACCGCAATGCGGTCGCAAACCAGTTCGACTTCCGAAAGCAGGTGCGAACTTAGAAAAATTGTCTTGCCGTCTTTACGCATTCTCAGCAGCAGTTCGCGAACGGCAACTCGAGCCAGAGGATCAAGGGCGGAGGTAGGTTCGTCTAAGATCAGCAGGTCAGGATCGTTGACTAACGCCTGTGCGAGCCCAACTCGCTGTAACATGCCGCGCGAAAATTGGCGCACGTTGCGTCGGGCCTCGTGGCCAAGTCCGAGAGCCTCAATCACTTGCCGGACGCGGGTTGCCAAGGGGCGGCCGCGCAAGCCGTTGAGCGCACCGTAAAAACGAACCAGCTGCTCGGCGCGGCGATGATAGAGGGCGACATTTTCCGCCAGAAAACCTACCTGGCGACGGGTAGGGGCATCTCCAAAGGGCTGACCTAGCATGTGTCCGGTGCCGCTGGTCGGCCGCATAAACCCCATTGCGAGATGGATCGCGGTACTCTTGCCGGCCCCATTCGAGCCCAGAAATCCGAAGATTTCTCCGGTTTCCACAGTTAGAGAAAAATCATCCAAAGCGCGCAGGCCGCGATTATTGAGCCATCCGCGATACTCCTTTGTGATACTCTCAAACTCAAGAACAGAGGTCATTCTCAATTATTCTAATTGGCTGTTCATGGTAGCGATCGTTTATCCTTCGCTGTAGTTCCGCAATGAAAAATAATTTGTTGCAGTGATGAAATGGGATTGACAATGGAGCGTGGCCCCGGCATGATGTGTTTCAGCGAGTCACGCAATCAAGCCAGCCCAGCTTTACATCAGCCCAACCCCCCGGAGGGAAGTATGTCGGATGTCATTCGCAGGATGTGGTCAGAGGAAGAAGGTCAGGATATTGCTGAATACGCGGTCATGCTGGCAGTGATCCTGGTCCTGGTGGTGGGAACCATACGCCTCATCGGAACAAACGCAAACAACGTGTTTTCTCAAGTGGCAAGCTCTGTCCAATAAGACGGGCGGCAGGGAAGGTTGCTCACTGGTGGGAAATGCCGAGCCTCGCTGGGCCTGGTCATTCATTCAAAAGAGTGAAAGCAAGGGCTCGTGCTTGACCTATGGGCGAGCAAAAATTAACATGAACGGGCTTATGACTCGATTTATCCGCGTCGTTTTTAAGTTTCGCCGCTACCGATTTTATGGGAGTGGCGGCGACGGTGCAGCTTGCGGGTAGATCGGATTTGAATTGATCACTCAGGGTTGAAAGATTTTAGCCGTGCAGCCGCGATTCCAAAAGTCGCGGTTTTTTTTTGGCGGCCAGAACAGGTGCATGAGTAAGGAGGACACAAGATGATTGTCAATATGTCGGAAAAGGCGACCGAGCAGGAAATCGCGCACGTTATTGAGCGCATCCGGGAAGCGGGATATCAACCGCACGTGACGCGCGGTACGGAGCGCACCATCGTAGCGGCCGTAGGGAGCGGCGGGCGTCGACATGAGATTGAAGCCTTAAGCGTGGCACCGGGAGTTGAAGCCGTGGTACCGATCGCACAGCCCTTCAAACTGGTCAGCCGCCAGACCAGGCCGGAGCGTTCGGTGGTAGAGGTAGGCGGAGTCAGGATCGGAGGAGAGGCCGTGGTGGTTATAGCAGGCCCGTGCTCAGTGGAATCTCGAGAGCAGTTATTTGCCACTGCCACTGCGGTGAAGAAGGCGGGCGCGACTATGCTGCGCGGCGGCGCTTATAAGCCCCGTACTTCGCCATACGATTTTCAGGGCCTTGGCATCGAAGCCCTCAAGATTTTAAGCGAGGCCCGCCAAGACACTGGATTGCCAGTGGTAACAGAAGTCATGAGCACCGAGGATGTGGATGTTATCTGCGAACATGTTGACATGCTTCAAGTCGGTGCCCGCAATATGCAGAATTTCGCCCTGCTGCGCCGGCTGGCTACGGTCGATCGGCCAATTCTCCTCAAGCGCGGCCCCTCGTCTACAGTAAAGGAATGGCTGCTTGCGGCCGAATATCTTCTCTCGGGCGGAAATGGACGCGTGGTTCTCTGCGAACGAGGCATTAAGACCTTCGAAACGGAAACGCGGAATACTATGGATCTCGCCGCGGTGGCACTTGCCAGGGAGTTATCGCATTTGCCGGTAATTGCGGATCCATCGCACGGGACGGGAAAGCAGAGTCTCATTGCTGCGATGTCTCGAGCAGCCGTTGCGGTCGGTGCAGATGGGCTGATTGTGGAAGTTCATCCCTGTCCCGAGCGTGCACTTTCGGACGGACCACAGTCTCTGGACTTCGCCGGCTTTGAGAATGTCATGCGGGGACTATGCGCGCCGCTACCTAAAATCGCTCGATCGCAACCTGAGAGTGTCCGCTCACGAGCCGAGGCATAATCTTTGGCGAAGCTGCGGTTCGGTGCGAAATTACAAGCAGATGGTTCCTTGCATGTATTGGATGGCCCGCCCTGCGATCAGGACCCGATTACCCCGCAGTGAAGATCTCCGCCGCGGCTCGACACTTGCCTGCCATGCAGCTGCGTTTTCCCGAGGCGACCTGACAATAAGGGACCAGGCTGCAGTGGGTCGAGCCGGTTACTGGGTCTTCCGTAATGCCATAACTGGGAGCGAAATAGCGGGAAACGAAATCCGTGGAGTCTCCGGGGGCGGTCACGGCGACTCCTCTGGGATGGAGCAATTTGAGAGCGAGCGAATCGGGCTGAAGGGCGCGCACTTCACGCTCGCTTGCGTATACGGCAAAGTAATTGTCGTCCGTCCTCAGAACAACCTCCGGCGTGTCCTTCAACCCCTGCGCGAGCGCCGCAGGACCGTCGCAAACTGCGGGCATCGCGGCGGGAAAGTCGAGCACTAACAGGTCATGGCGGCGTTCTACAGCCAAAATACCGCTCCGAGTGTCAAACCGGACCGAAGTCTTGCCGGGTTGCACAAAAGTAAAAATGACAAATGCAGACGCCAGGGTTGCATGCCCGCAAAGTCTGACCTCGCACTGCGGAGTGAACCAGCGCAGCGCATAGTCATCTCCCTGTGGGACCAGGAATGCCATCTCCGAAAGATTGTTTTCCGCCGCAATAGCTTGCATTTGGTTTTCCGTCAGCCACTCTTCCAGGAGGCATACGGCGGCGGGATTCCCCGAAAACATCTTATCGGTGAATGCATCAACCTGAAAAATTGGGATATTCATTGAACCCGACAGATCGTCACGAACACTACCTCATCTCCAGCAGGGCCTCGCGCTCGCCAACCTGTTGGCGCCACATGGCGTAGTAGAGACCTTTCTGATCGAGCAACTCGGAGTGCCGTCCCGATTCGGTGATGCGTCCGCGCTCCAGCACGTAAATTCGGTCGGCATGCATCACCGTGGACAGCCGATGCGCAATGAGGATGGTGATCGCTTCCTGATTGGTTGCGAGATCGCGGATGGTGCGGCTGATCTCTTCTTCGGTCAGCGAATCGAGCGAAGAAGTGGCTTCGTCGAACACCAGCAACTGTGGATGACGCAGCAGTGCGCGGGCGATCGAAAGACGCTGCTTCTCGCCTCCCGAGACCTTTACACCACCTTCTCCGATCAGCGTATCCAAGCCGCGATCGGCGCGCGCCAGCAAACTATGAGTGGCGGCTTGCTCCAATACCTCCATACACTCACGATCAGTTGCGTCAGGATTCACGAAAAGCAGGTTTTCTCGGATCGAGCCCGAGAAAAGTTGTGTGTCCTGAGTGACGAATCCGATCTTTTCCCGAAGCAAATCGAGATCCACACGTTCGGCTGAGATTGCGTTGTAAAGAATCTCTCCCGATTTAGGGGCGTAGAGGCCGACAAGAAGTTTCACCAATGTCGATTTACCCGCTCCAGACGGTCCAACGAACGCAACGGCGTCTCCCCGGGCCGCGCTAAAACTGATGTCATCCAAGGCTAGAGACGAGGAACTTTGATGCTGAAAGCTGACACGCTCGAACTGCAGGGTCATGAGCTCTTCAATGGGCTCTGGATGGGCCGGCTTCGGGTCGCGAGGAGTGTCGAGTATTTCTTGAAAATTCTGTAGAGAGACCTCAGTTTCCCGATAGATGTTTATGACGTTTCCCAATTCCTGCAAAGGGGTAAAGATGTAGAACGAATAGATCATCAGTGAGAAGAATTGCCCGACCGTGATTTCCTGGCGAAAGATCAGGTAAAGCATCAAAAACAAAATACTGGTGCGCAGCGCATTGACCGATGTCCCCTGTATGAAACTCAGACTGCGCAGATACTTCACTTTCTTGAGTTCGAGCTTTAGAATTTTGTCAGTGATGCCGCTGAGGCGTTTCACCTCCTGGTGGGCTAGGCCCAGGCTCTTCACCAATTCAATATTGCGTAGCGACTCTGTGGTGGAACCCGCGAGCGCGGTGGTTTCGCCCACGATTGTCTTCTGGATCTTCTTGATCTTCCGGCTAAGTGTCGAACTGATAATCCCAAGCAGCGGAACGGTGATAAGGAATGCCGGAGCAATCGACCAGTGGACACGGAAGGCGTAGATCATCACGAACACGACGCCGATGAACGAAATGAAGATCACATTGATCGCAGCGGTAATAAACCGTTCCACGTCGCTACGGACCTTCTGCAGTTTGCCCAGGGTTTCTCCGCTGCGCTGGTCCTCAAAGACCTGGTAGGGTAAGTCCAACGAGTGGCGAATGCCGTCGGAGTACATCCTGGCGCCCAGGCGCTGCACAATTACATTTACAAAATAATCCTGGAAATTCTTAGCTACCCGGGACACAAACGCCACCCCAACCGCAGCTAACAGCAACAGTCCGGCACCGCGAATGAATTGTGCCTGGGTGTACTGATGATACTTGGTTGCATACCCATCAATGACGTGGCGAAATATCACCGGATCGAGCAGCGAAAAAATCTGGTTGGTGGCCGCAAGTAGAAGAGCCACCACCAGGAGTTTCCAGTATTGCTTGGAATACCGATAGAGAAGATTCATAGGGCTAACGTAACTGCTGCGCTAGTAATGTCATTTAGATGGTACACGGGCGCTTTCGATTCAGGAACGGCAACTTGACCACGAACGCGCTGCGGACTTATCAGGCAGTCCTGGACAGTGGCGCCCGAAACTGAATTCCGATAAGCAATTGAAAAGAAAAGAATGGTGGGGACGACGGGACTCGAACCCGCGGCCTCTGCCGTGACAGTTAGCGGTTATGAGTACTTGCAACGACATGGAAGAGCACGGACGGCACCGCAAGACATTGGAAGTACGTGGTGATTTCACCCCCGACTTCAAAACCCGCGGAACCAAATCATCGTATTGTTTTTGGGCGCGTGCATCAGAGCTGGCATTGGAAGAGTGGAAGGCGGAAGACATCACTATGTTTGGCTCAGTGCTCTTCATGAAAAAGCTGCCATACCAAGTGGGCGTCAGAATCGAGGACGATGCCTTTATCGCGCATTTGCTTCAGTTGTTCGTCGGTTACTTTGTTGCCATGCTCGATAGAGTCTGCACCGACTTCAATGGCGGTTTGAATGCTGGCGGTATCGATAGCATGGTCGGCGACCTTGAGGTGCTCACGGTGCGCCTCCTCGACAATCGCCGTCAGTTCCGGGGGTGAGATACCATCGCCGACCGTAACCTTGATAAGGTCGACATTATAGAAGACGTTCAGCACTGCCTGCCGTGCTCGGTCAAACACAGGGCCGCCCTCGCAGGCGGCCTTGCGTAACTCCAAGTTACTCCAAATACGACCCTAAGTTACTTGAAGAAGATCAACCCGAAGAACCCGTCCGTATCGTTCGGACCAGCGGTAAAGAAGAGTTGGTCCTTCTGGCCGTTGCTCGATGTGCCGCCACCAAACTCGATGCCCCAGAGTCCATTGATGAAGATGGGCTTGCCCAGGGAGTTCTTCACCGTGTCCACGAACTTCCCCGTTGTGAGATTGAAGCCATTGATCGTTCCCGTCTTTGTGTTGTTCGAGACCAGGAGTGTATTGCTCAGCGGCCCGAAGTTCGCCGGAGCCACAGCGAAACCCCAAGGTTGGTTCAGCGGCGCCCCGTGAGCGAAACGCTTCACGAACGTGCCATCTGCCTTGAAGATGTCGATGTAACCCCCTGTCCCTCCCGAAGTACTGGCATACGAGACATAGAGCTTTCCGCCAATGTTTTGTACCCCAAACGGCGCGAAGCCCGCTGGAATCGTGCTATCCGTAAAGGACTTCACTAGGTTGAAGCTGCCGTCGTACATATCCACTCGGTTGGGAAATTCGCGCCCTCCGAACCCGGCACAGGTCGAGGCATGCAGATCATTCAATTTCCTGACCCACAATAGTATTCGACCCTGAATATCTGTCGCCACAAAGGCCAATGCATTTCCGTCAGGTGCAAGAACCACCGGGCCCGTCGGAGATCGTGCGGTGCCAACTTCGCCAGTCCGATGCTTCTGGCAGATTCCTTCACGATGTGCCAAACCGCCTTTACCGTCATCCCATCTCCCCATGTCCTTCCTACTTTGTTGACCCTGCGAAACAGCTTTCCTCCATCAATTGCGGCTGCGGTGAGCCAATCCACCAGTTCGGTTCGCACCCAGTCGGGAACCGGAACCGTTCGAACGTGGCCTCCCTTGCCGACCAGATCACCAATGGCCCAATGCTCCTCGCGCTGCTGGAGATGATCCAATGTCAAAGCCACGGCTTCATGCCTTCTCAACCCACACGCGAGTAGCAATGCGAGCAAGGCTCGGTCGCGTTTTCCTTTCAGGCGATGACTATCGGGTGCTTGCCACAGCGCGTGGCCTTGCTCTGTCGTTAACCAGTTCCCGAGGCGCATGCCCAGCTTCTTCACGCCTTTGACACGGCG
>QIAP01000006.1 GCA_003225075.1 Acidobacteriota bacterium
CCCCAAGTCGGAAAGCTACGCCCTGGTCAGAGATCTTAAGAAAGTCTTGATCGCGGCCCTGCCCGAAGAAGATGAAGCCGCCCAGTCCAAACTCAAGACTTACTACGAAGTCATGCGCGAACGCATATTCCGCGACGCCGTAATCAAACAAAAACGCCGCCCCGACGGACGCGCCTTCGATCAGATCCGGGAAATATCAATCGAAGTCGGAGTCCTCCCCCGCACCCACGGCTCCGCCATCTTCACCCGCGGCGAAACCCAGGCCCTGGTCACGACCACCCTCGGCACCAGCGACGACATGCAACGCATAGAAGCCTTCGAAGGCGAAGCCAAGAAACGCTTCCTCCTGCACTACAACTTCCCGCCGTTTTCGGTGGGGGAAGTGGCCTTTCTGCGGGGTGCGGGAAGGCGGGAGATAGGGCACGGGGCACTGGCTGAACGGTCGATTTCGGCGGTGTTGCCGGGTGAAGATAAGTGGCCTTATGCCATGCGGGTGGTGTCGGATATTTTGGAATCCAATGGTTCGTCTTCGATGGCGACGGTTTGCGGCGCGGCGCTTTCGTTGATGGATGCCGGAGTTCCGCTGAAAGCTCCGGTCGCGGGCGTGGCGATGGGATTGGTGAAGGAAGGGGAACAATACGCCATCCTGACCGACATCGCCGGCGCGGAAGATCACTACGGCGACATGGATTTTAAAGTTGCCGGCACGCGGGACGGGATTACCGCCCTCCAGATGGACATCAAGGTGGGGGGAATCACGGCGCAGATCATGCGGGAGGCTCTGGCCCAGGCGCAACGCGGGCGGATGTTCATCCTGGGCAAAATGGAAGAAGTGCTGGGCAAACATCGCGAGAAGGTTTCGACCTACGCGCCACGTATCTACACGTTGCAGATTCCGGTGGACAAGATTCGCGACGTGATTGGGCCCGGCGGCAAGATGATTCGCAGCATCATCGAGCAGACGGGAGTGAAGATCGATGTGGAAGATTCCGGCAAGGTCAATGTTTCTTCGAACGACGAAACTTCCGCGAACAAAGCGCTACAGATCATTCGCGACCTGACGGCGACCGCTGAAGTAGGGAAGACCTATCTGGGGACGGTTACGCGCCTGGCGGATTTCGGGGCCTTCGTCGAAATCATTCCGGGGACGGATGGTTTGCTGCACATAAGCGAAGTGGCGGAACATCGCATCAAGGATGTCCGCGACGAGCTTAAGGAAGGCGACCAGGTGCTGGTGAAAGTGTTGGCGGTCGAAGGCAATCGCATCCGCCTATCTCGCAAAGCAATTTTGAAGGAACAGCGCGCGAAGATGGGCGGCGGTGAAGCGCCAGCTCCGGCGGGGACTGCGTCTATGACGATCGAAGGTGGTGGGGATTTCGATGAGCCGGAAGAAGGCGAACCGAATTTCAATCGCGACGCAGCCACGCAAGCGGCACCGGGAGGACCGGCTCCGGTAGGAGATCGCGGTGGGCCTGAACGCGGCTTCGATCGGGGACGCGACCGCGGACCCAGAGGCGGCGGTGGTGGACGCGGTGGGCGTGGAGGCGGCAGTGGTGGTCGTCGTCGCGGTCCGAATGGACGCGGCGGCGGACACGGTGGACCGCGGCACTAAATTAGGTTTCACGTGAAAAGGTCGCGACAACGGTCGCGGCCTTTTTGTTTGTGGGGCGAGTCAAACCTTTTTGCCACAGAGACGCGGAGTCACGGAGGGAGCCAACGGGGCAGATCCAAAGCAATTGACCCTGGTGACCGCAGATAATGATCTGCTGAGGCTGGGAGAAATCGCGACCCTCGGCAACCGCTAGTACCTTCGGTAAGAAAGCAATCACCGCGTCTTGAAATCCCATAACCTGTGGTTTGAAACGGCCTCGCGCAGGGCAGCTTTGACGTGCCGTCGTTCGCTAACCTACTCCAGGCGCCACATAATCCAGGCAATAGTCGGAATCTATTCCAGGCAACCAAATTCTTAGCTTGTGCAACACAGCCAGTGCTCCGGCCTGGTTGCTCTTCCACCTTCGTCCTTCTGAGCTTGCAGACCACCCAGGCCCGATTTCCCGAACTCTGTAAGGCGGTAGCAATGTAAATATAAGGAGGATTTTAGATGACGCTTTCCTGGCGACGTTTTGGCGCGCTTTTTTTGGCTACAGCGGCGACGTTGGCGTTGACCGCCCAGCTTGCTACAGCGCAAGTCAACGGTTTCAGCAAGAATCAATCGTTGAAGCTTCCTCTCACCGCAGGAAACCTGCAAGTGAAATTCATCGTGCGCGGTCTCGAACCCAGCAACCGCACCGACAATCAGGGCACAATTTATGTGAGCAGTATTCGCGGCGTTCCCGGAGGAGTGGATGCGCACCGCTGGTCCCCGATTCTGGATCCTCCGCCCAATGCTGACGGAACGTTGCCCTTCCATTACCTCGGTCAGCCGGATGGCTGCGGCATCCTGGCGAACGGTTGTGACAACCTTGGTCTCGCCCCAGGCGGGGGCGATGTAGATATCGCGGTAAACTCCGCTCTTCTCCCGGCGGTCCCCAATCTCGCCCTGGTCAGTCTGACCCTGGCGCCCGGAATCACCAGCACGCACTCCACCAACCGCGGCAAAACTTTCAGCCAAGCCAATCCAGTGACGGCCCTGATCCCCGGCGATGATCGCCAGTGGATCGATGCGACTGGCGCCAGCACGGTCTATCTCTCGTACCACGACGTAGTGACTTTCAACATCCACGTGCAGCGCTCGACCGACGGAGGCCTGACCTATGTCTCGGGAGCAGGTGAGGCGATTGACGCCGCTACTTTTCCCGCCGCCGGAAATACAACTGAAATCTCCACCGCGAACCTCCTCGGTGAGATCGCTATCGACAAAAGTAAATGTACCAGCAGCAGCGGCAACGTCTATCAGATCTTCACCGCCCCTGATTCGGCCGCCGAAAACGCCACGGGACAGCCCATGCGTTCGGTTTACGTCGGGGTGTCCAAGGACGCAAAACAGATGACGGCGGCGTTCACCTTCACCGATCATAAGATTTTTACCGGACCGGTGGGCTCGGCGAATAACAACATTTTTCCTTCCATCGCAGTGGACGATTTCGGATACGTCTACGCGGTCTGGTCAGACAATAAAAACATCTTTTTCTCTTCGTCGCGCGACGAGGGCACTACGTGGACGCCGGCGATAGTCGTCAACCAAGGCGCTACGGTGGGAAGGGCAAACGTGTTTCCATGGGTCAAGGCGGATGCCAACGGACATGTGGCCGTGGTGTGGCTGGGCGCCAATCGTGTGGGCAACTCCAACAACGCTGCGGTCATGGAACCGTGCGCGTCTGGCAGCACGACCTGCATGACCAATTGGGCCAAATGGCAGGTGTTCGTGGCCGAGAGCGTGAATGCTAACGAAGACTTCGACGGAGCAGGAGTCGATCCTCCGATATTCGTCCAGCGGATAGCCAGCGACCACGTCATTCATCGTGGCACGGTATCCACCGGCGGGTTGGGTGGGTCAGCCAATCGAAACCTGGCGGATTACTTCCAGGTGTCTTTCGACCTGCAACACCGGGCCATCGTTGCTTCGTCTGACGATCACTTAGTACACCCGTTGTGCAGTTCGGTGACTCCCGGACACTGTGGTGCGAACGACCCGCAGACGGAACGTCTGATCCGGGTAAACTTCATGCGGGAATTGCAGCCCTTCGCGGGTATCGTCACCAAGGGTGTTTGCGGTGCCGAGCTATAGCTTAGGTCAGTGGAGGGCGAGCCTGTCGCGCCCTCCACTCTCAGCGCACGGCGAGCCCGTATTGTTGGGTGGAGGGCGGGACGATGCCGTTCATCCTTAAATATTCCACGATCTGTCCGTAGTGATCTGCGATGTGCCAGACCGCCGCGACTGCGATGCCGAGGCGGGTGTTGGGTCCGGCGTACGGACCTTCTACGCGCGCCAGTGCGTTTTTCTCGTTGATGGTGGCAAGCACGTGGTGACCGTAGTCGAACGAATCCTGTAAATACTTCACCAGTTCCGCCTTGGTTTTGGCGGGAGCGGGCCCGCCTTTTTCGCAGCCCTGGGGCGGAGTCTTGCCTTCAATCTCATTGAAGAAAGCAAAATTGGCGCAGGCCACGTGCTTGACCTGCTCGGCGAAGGAGCGCACGCCTTTGAACTCGCCAGCGCTGGGAATGAACGAATATTTCGCTTCGGGCATGGCCTCGGCGGCGGTCAGGAATTGTCCTTCGGTCCAACGCAGGGATCCGCCGATACTGTCGGCGATGCCCTTGGGGACTTCGTACTGCTGCGCGAGGGCGAGAGTGGATGAGAGGGTGAGGGCGAGGAAGATGGTGGTGAGTTTCATGTTGGACTTCCTTTTTGTTGGCCGCACAGATGCAGATCGACATCCGCGACTCAGCGATCAGGTACGATAACGGAGACGTTGGAGAGCTCCCAAAATCAGGAGTCCCCCGAAACCAAGACAGATTGCCGGTATTAAATAGTTCTTCAGGCCTCGGTCGATCATCGCCCGTTGAGGATTTTGCGGGTCATAAAATATCCGCACGCTCTGCCCGACTTGGAACGATGGAGGATTAAAGCCAAACGTATCACGATAGGTTACAGTCTGGTTCTGCTGATCAGTGAATTGAACAATGGCCTGGTAAGAAGTAAAGGGGAGGATTCTTGAACCGGTTCCGGGATAATTCTGCTTTGACTTATTTTCGACCACCTGGCCTTCAGCCACGGCAGGGTTGAGGAGAAATTCGTCAAGGTGGTTATGATGGATCATGAAGCCGCCTCCGAGAATGAAAGTCAGCCCAGCCACAAGACCTATCAGACCAACAACACGATTGATGACGCTAACTGACGCGGCATCGAGCGGCATGGGGATGCGCTCCACTTGGTTTCCCTTTATAACAAGGTCCCGGCAGGTTGCCAATCCCCGAGCGTCGGCATAGTGAAAGCTGGGGGCCATCTGCCAGCGAAAATTGTAGGGACCAATCCCAAGAAGGATATGAGCATGCCTATCCTTGCGAAAAGAGCACGGGTGGGGCAACCTCGATATCGTGTCGGCTGGTGAAAGGGTGGGCTAGACGGCCTACGATGGTTCCTGGCACAATCGGCAGTGCCTTCTTTCTACCTTCCACAATCTCGACAATCGTATACTATTCGCCTTTTATTCGCCGATACAACCAGGGCTTGCCGCCGTCTCATTGATGTACCATATTTGGTACGGTGAGCGCAAAGCGCCGTCAACCACCGCTGGTCAATAAGGTAGCGGCTTTCTTCTACAAAACGGAAGCAGGTGGAGAACCTGTACGCGAATGGCTCAAAGGTCTTTCAAAAGACGAAAGAAGTCGATCGGAGAAGATATAAAGACGTGTGAGGTGGGTGGCCGATTGGAATGCCTGTATCAAAACCTCTGGGCGGCGGCCTTCATGAGGTACGGACAAAACTTTCAGATAGCCGCATCTCCCGAGTAATTTTCTACATCGACAAAAAGGGACGGTTGGTTCTTCTTCACGGGCTAATAAAGAAGACACTTAAGTTGCCGCATCAGGACCTTGAACTGGCGCGGAAAAACAGATCGAATCATGAAAGGGGATTGAAGTGAAAAAAGATCATACCGGTTCAGCATTTGACAGTTTTCTCGCGGAAGAAAACTTGCTTGAGGAAGCCGAAGCCGTAGCGCTCAAACGTGTCATTGCCTGGCAATTGAAAACTGCTATGAACACTAAGCACGTTTCCAAAACACAGCTGGCCCAACAATTGCACACAAGTAGAAGTCAAGTGAATCGTCTTCTTGATCCAGCGTATGTGGGCGTAAGTATCGGAAGAGTTGCCCAGGCAGCTCGCGCCGCGTTGGGAAGCGCTTTCGCTTCGAAATAATTGAGGACAAGCCACCAAGAACGCGCCGGAAATCAAGAGCGCGTACTGCTGCCGCCGGAGCATGAATCTTTGAAATCCTACAGAAAACGGACAGGATGAGGAACTGCAAGATTCACCTTATCCCATATCGCAACTCCTTAATGAATGTTTGGAGCGGCTCTTCCAAGGCGTTTAGATGGCCTCGCCGAATAATGATGTCAGAGATAGCATTACGCGAAAAACGCAAGAACGAGGGCACCCCTTCAAATCTTGTGCTGAAGGGCAAGTCAAAACCCCCACCCTGCGAGAAGCCGCGAGGGTGGGGCACCCGGAGTATCGTTACTGTTGTGGCTTCTCTTTGTCGTCTGCTTTCTGGTCCATTTTGCTTTTGGAGGTGGCGTTGACCAGCGATTTTTTACCGGTGGTTACCTTGGCATTCATAGCCGCGGCGGGCTTCGGCGTCCAGAAATCTGGGGCGACCGCCGCGATCTCCTCGGGTGGGTTGCTGGCGTCGGCCAGAAAACGATTGATCATGGTCTCGGAATTTGAAACGGCCTCGGCATTGGTTTTCAAAAACTTCTGATATCCCTCGTCTCCCAAGAGCTGCTGTGTAGTGGGGATCGCGTCAAATCCTGCTAACGAGTTTTGCAGGCTGGAAACGTAGAAGACGGTGCCTTCCTGGCCGGCGACCGCCTGCGATACCAGCACGGTCTGCGGCGGGGAAGCCTTTTCGCGCGCCGCCTTCATGTCTTTGAGGAGCACCTCGAAATTGGCTACCTGTCCGGGGCGGACATGCACCACGGTGGTGCGCAGCCAGCGAGAGCCGCCCACTAACTTGGCCATGGCAGCGGCGTCGGCCGGCGCATTGCTGCTCAGATCGTAGCGGCGACGGCGGAATTCCGACCGCGAACTCACCAGGCACTGACTGAAATCCTGGAACAGTTTGTCGGTGGCGGCTTTGCCGTAAGTTTTTTGCAGGGCCTCGAAAAACGCGCCCTGGGCTTTTTCTATGTCCCCATAGCTGTGACGCGTGCTGACGAAGGTGACGCGATCGCCGGGACCGTAGACGGTTTCCATCGCCAGCCAGGCGTCGCCTTTATTCTGGCGATTGGCGGCCGCGATCTTTTTGTTGATGGCATCGAAGTCTGCGCGTTTTTCCGGTTTCACCTGGACAGTAAATACGTCGAGATATTCTTCCTGCGCTTGCTGAGCTTGGCCGACCGCCAGCACCGCTAGCAACACTACTGCGACGGCGGTCCATATGGCTTTCCGCTGCATAGAAAACCTCCTTAGTTTTTTCGGGATTTTTCTGGCGACGACAAGCTACTCGCAGGCGAGGCGGGCGTCAAGTGCGGAGTTCGTTGAACAAGCGCGAAAAACAGCAGTATCCCTCCACTTGGCTCGGGATGCGAATCTATTAGAAATACTGATGTGGCGGACTATTGGCTCTGACGATCTTCGGCGCGATGTTCCGAGTGCATTCGCCAATTGGAGATGCGCTGCTGGGCGTCGTGAAGTTGGGGCTGGGTCATCGAGGATGCGATTTCCTGCAAGCGTTCATCCTGATCGCCAGACGATTCGGACGCGATGCTGCTCCAGGTATAGGCGCGAACGTAGTCGCGGGGAACTCCCCAGCCGTTGAAGTAGAGCTCGCTGAGCGCGCTCTGGGCTTCAACATTGCCCTGGTTGGCAGCTTTTTTGAACCACTCGGCGGCTTTGGTGTCGTCTTGCGGAACGCCGATGCCTTCAAGATATCCCTGACCGAGTTCCGACTGGGCGCGGGCGTCGCCCTTGGCGGCGGCCTTGGCGAACCATGTCATGGCTTGGCGGAAATCCTGCGGCAGGCCGGTGCCGTCGGCGTATTGGACGCCCATTTCGTATTCGGCATTGGGATCGCCGCCATCGTCCTCACTGCGGGTTGACTCTGCGTTAGAAGTAGCCGCCTTGGTTGGTGAAGGCGCGGTTGGCTTGGGTGCCAGTTCGCCAGAGGCATTCAGAGTCCGGTCGGTGTTCGGTTCGAATCGACGTTGGTCATGCTTAGGTTGGTCATACTTAGATTGATCGTACTTAGATGGATCAGGAGAAGCCTGCCTGGCGCGCTGCGTCTCAGACGTGCGAACCGTGCCGGCCTGCATGGACGCCCTGGCGGAGCGATTACTGTAGTAGCCATAGGCCAACATTCCGGCTACGGCCAGCACAACCGCGGTTAACGTTCGCGACCAGTGCGCGCCGGTAGGGTACTCCTGACCAAAGTCAGCAGGCAGGTCAGTCGGCTGGAATTCGTC
This sequence comes from Acidobacteriota bacterium, assembly GCA_003225075.1. Taxonomy (GTDB): domain Bacteria; phylum Acidobacteriota; class Terriglobia; order Terriglobales; family Acidobacteriaceae; genus Gp1-AA124. The sequence continues at coordinate 8,125 of QIAP01000006.1, forward strand.
GTTTTCAGGGATAGTCAGGGCAGGAGTATTCGCCGTGATGTTCGAGAGTGGGCTGTTGGGCACGCGGTCGTCCGGCGATGTAGTCGCAGGAATATCAGGAAGTAGCAGGTCTCCGTGCTGTTGAAGCACGTAGGCCGACGCCAAAAGCTTTTGCAAATCCACGGTAGAGGGAACGACCTCAGGCTGACATAGCTCTTGTGCGGAATCCTGTTTCGGTGCTGTTCCCGAGATGCAATCCATGATCTGGTCAGCCAACTGCCGCATGCGACCGACTTCAGGTTGAGTGAAGGCCTGGGGGTTCGCGGAGGCCACTTCGAGAACTCCTAGAACGGCGCCATTTTTCTTCAAGGGCAACACCAAGACCGACCTGATGCCCAGCTCTTTGCATGCTTCGGAATTTACCCGCAAATCGGCATCGGTGTCGTTACAGAGTTCGACTTTGCCCGATTGCAGACACCATCCGGTTAAGCCGCGACCCGGATACAAGCGGGTACCGACCTCAGGGACGCCAGCTCCGATGGTAGCGCGGCAGCGCACGCCGTCTTCTGTGTTGAGGGCGATGGCCGCGCTGGTGGTGGTGACGCTCCCCAGAGCCTGCTCTAGAATCTCCTGCAGTGCAGGATCGGCTGTAGGCGCCCTAACTGATCCTTTTCTTACCACACTCAACTGCAATTCGTCGCGCTTGGCATGGTGGGAACCGGGCCCGGCTGGGGCATTATCGATGCGTGGGCGAAGCTTCCTGCCTGGGGAAAATCGGGACATGCTGATCCTAACTCGTCCTGAAAGATAAGAATTACCAAAGACGGGGCGCAGTCTTTTAATTCTAAAGCAAAAACCCGATCCCGTGAATGGGCAAACCGCGCTTTCGGCAAGCCTTTCAAAGCAAAGACCTAAAAACGACCCCGGGCCCATCGGGACAACGTTTTGCCGCCTACCTGAATCCTTTATGCCGCGAACCTCTGGGGCGACGGCGCGCCGCCAGCCACAACTAACCAATGCCCAAAGACACTCCCACTCCTCAGCCGACGGTCAGGCGGACCGCAGTACGGGATCCCGAAGGAGATAAGCCGGGAGTACTTGAGCATGGCGGACGGAATTCTCGACGAGCCGATCTAAGCCGAAAAACCCTCGATCGCATGGCTATCGGAGGATTCCTCCTGGCGACCGTGGTTATCGTATGGGCAATCTCCGCTAGCAATACCATCACCCCACAGGGCATTGTGATTCACCACTCGTCGGTTATGCCAACGGTCATTCCCTTGGGACCGCACGCCAGCGGACGCACTCCTGCCGATCCCGAGGCCTGGGACGAGTTCCACCGGATCCGCGGCTTCAACGTCTTCTACTGGGGACATTTTTACCATCTCGGGTATCACTACATGATCTTTCCCGACGGCACGGTAAAGTCGGGACGGCCCGAACATTGTGTGGGCGCGCACGCCAAAGGTTTCAATACCTATCTTGGAATCGTGCTGATCGGGGACTTCAGCAGCAAGAGCAATCCGACCGGCGATAAGGCCCTCGCCAAGCCTACCGTGGAACAGATGCACGCCCTGGTTTCACTCACCCGGCAGTTGCGGGATCGCTACAACATTCCCATCACCCGCGTCGTTCGCCATAGCGACATCGCCTACACACTGTGTCCCGGCAACCGTTTTCCCTATGAGGAATTACTAAAACAGATCCAATGATGCCGGCGGTGACGCGCTCGAGAACCTGGCACATTAAATGTCGCGGATGGTTTGGAATGCGGAGGATGAAAGATGCAGCGAAATCCAATAGACAGCCCGAAGCCAACGCTACTCGTAGTACACGGTAAAGTCGGCTTCGACGAACGTGCCTCGCTTGGTTGCAGAATTGCGAAATACCAGGTGATATTTTTGTGGCTCGTCCTGTGTCGGGGGTACGGCGTAATCCACCGCCTGATTGTGAGAAGAATCCAACTCGAAGGTTGCTGTGCCGGCTCGATGGTGCAAAAAGTCATTGAACTCTTGTTCGTTCAATATCACCACGTCAACGTCAGCAGCTTCGTCGGAACTGGAATTCGCAGTCCTGGTAAACGAGCGGAAGTTTCCCCGCAGTTTCGGACTCAGGGTGTGGGGCGGGACAATAAATGCGAACTGGGCATAGGTTTTTACCGGAAATACGGTGTGCAGAAAATTCTTGGGCTTTGGCCTTGGGGCAAAAGCGACGCGGTCAGAGGCTCCTGGCGCCTGGGTTGGGAAGGTGTTGGTTTTCGGCGCCTCTCTATCTGCTTCTCGCATCCAGCTTATCAACGGTCCAGTAACCACTACATCTTTATTTTCCAGCCCGGGTAGTTTTGATTCCGTTTCTTTTCCTGATTGAGTGGTGGCCTGCCCACGGCCGGCATCCCCAGCGACGGCGTGTCCAGCAACAGTCAGCCCCTTCATGATTGGTATGTACTGTGCGAAGAAAAAGAAAACCACCAACAGCAGGCCGCCAATTACCAGCCAAGCAGACTTCCGTTCCATTACCGTCTCCACCAGTTCGTGTAATGTGGGTCGCCGCTTACTTGTGTTCGATGAATTCTTTGAGGTGTTTGGCAACCGCTTCTGCCATGGATTGCTGGTTCTTGCTGCCGCCTCTTTGTTTGTTCACCGAGTATGCCCACAGCATCTTGCTCGAACTCAGTTCAATGTATTGGACGGAAACATTTCCCTTGTCTTCAATCCCGGCGCAAGAAGCGAACAGGCAGCGGGCAATTTTGCCTCCGGTGGATTCCTGTTTGATTTCGACGGGCGCAGCTTTAAGCAGATAGACAGCCTTGGTTTGGTCGGTGACGATATCCACCGGAACGCCCTTTTTCGCCATCGCTGCACCCAGGTAGGTTTCAAAGCCGTTCTGCGGGGCAATGTAGACCGTTGGCCGCTGTGTCTGAGCAATCATCGGCAGCGACGCGACCAAAAACGCTAGGAGTATCCCAATCTTTTTCATATTTCTGCACGCCTCCACGGAGAGACTATGCTTCAGGCTGCTGATGGACAACGTTACGCAGGTAATTGAATCGAGGAACGCATTGTACTGGATTTCGGTGGCCTCTTTTGATGCGGGGCTACGGGGAAATTGTATGCCGACTTGCGTGGGAACAATGTGGTGGCCTACTTCGCACACGTGCAAGGAAGGCAACCTCAGCAACATTCGGAGCGCGTGGGAGCCGGTCCGACGGCCAAGGTATTGCTATCAGGATTCCACGTTGGAGCGCGCCCACTCAGCGTGTCAATCTTCACGAGGTCCAGGCTCCGGCACCGAGGCAATTGTCAAGCTCAGGAAGATATTTGCCCTTTCAGTGGCAGCAGGGGACGTAAATGGAGACGGCAGCCTGGACCTGCTGGTGGCTAACGAGTGTAGCGTGGTGGATAGTGGGGGGCTGCGAGCCCAGCGGCGTGTGGGCGCGCTGTTGGGCAACGGTGACGGTACTTTCCAGACCGCAGTAAGCTACAGTCCCGGCGGCTCCTTTCAATTTTGCAAGATTCCTGGCAGGTGGGGTAGTGGCGGCCGTTTCACTTGCACAGGTTAGGCGGGTAACCACCCAACTGGATGGGTTGTTCCTCGCCAGAATGGTTCCGTCGCCCTTACCAAGTAGAATCGAAACACTAAAAGCCGCGCGTTGATTACAGGCCAAAATCCAACAATTCAGGCGGGCTTACTCGAACAATCCACAAGTAGTCACTTCGGCAATTTTGCAGGCTGAGAGATCCGCCCGACGTAAACCAGTGGTACACAGATGGGGATATTCTGGCTCAGGGTATTCGCTTGGGAGCCGTTTGCGCCGGCGAGACTTCGGTGCTCGTTCTGCCAAATGCGAAGCGCAGAACCCATTCGCTAGGAACGGTCCGGCCATTGGCTTGTGCTGGAGTGAACTTCCACCCCTGCGCCGCCTCCATGGCCTTTCGCGCAAAATATTGACTAGGGCCGGGAGAATCGAAGATGGCGCTCGTGACGTTGCCTGAGGCATCCACGGCGACTCTTACCCTGACCCTCACGTGGCCTTGAATTGTATTCCTCGCGGATGCGGAAACCTCGGGCATGAGCTGGTGAGTGACACCGGGGACCGCGCTGCTTGTAGATGAGGACGTCGGTGCAATAGCGTTCCCGGACGTTGCACCAGAGCTAGTTTCAGTCGAAGGCGTGACCGTTGGAGCCGTGGACGCTCGAGCGCCATTGAGAGGTGCGTCATCGGTGGTTGTGGTAGACGATTTTGTGACGGGCCTGGCCGGCGTCGGCTTTCCCTTTGGGCGGATGGGTGCTTCGAGGTTCGAAGTGGCAAGAGTCTGGTTTTTCTTGTGCGTGGTGGTGGATTGCTGACCTGAAGATCGTTGATCCAGGGAATTTTGTATTGGCTCAGGTTGAACCTGAGGACGCGCTTCAACCTCCTGTGCCTGGGGATGAGGCTGGCGCATCCTGGAGCCTGCCAACACCGCGAGCGCAACACAGGCGGCGATAGGAAGGGCGTAGAGCCACTTCGCGAATGGCGTCTTTCTTCCAGAGAATGCTTTCGACATGGAAGACTCGGCTGTCGCTGAGTTCTGAAGGGCGCGGAACCCTGCTTCAAGTTTGGCGGCGATCTGGGCTACGGTCCAGCGTTGCCGTGAATCCGGACGCAGACAGTGCCGCGCAATTTCGATGAAAGGCGCGAGTAACTCAGCCGGCAGCACGGGTTCCATTGGCTTGGCCGGGTCCCACGTGAGCTTACGCTGGGTGAGGGTTTCGACCACAGTCACGCCTAGTGACCAGATGTCCGCAGGCGGCGAAATCGCTCCGCTAGCAGCTTCGGGCGCGCTGTAGGAAGTGCCGCGCAGACCATTCGACTCACCGGGCGCGCAGAGGCCGTCGCTCGAAAGTTTCACTTGATCGGCGATCGCCATAATGTTGGCGGGTTTGAGGTGGCCGTGTACGAAGCCTTTGCCGTGAACATAAGCGAGCGCGTCGAGAACAGGCTGGAGCATGTCGCGCGTTTCTGACGGCGTGAGTGGCCGGTGGGGAAGAATCTGCGACAGATCTTCTTCCGCATACTCCATAACGATGTAAAGCAATGACTGGTCGCCCAGCTGGCAGCGTCCGGTCTGAAAGATGCGGATCAAGTGGGGGTGCGGAAGTTTTGTGGCCAGCCTCCACTGGAAGAGTTGGCGGTCGGCATTCTCTGGATTCGCCGGAATCAGTTTGATGGCGGCCTTGAGACGTCCCTCGCGTTGGGTGAGGAATACGGCGCTGTGATCAGAACCGCCAAGGTATTGCTGCAGCGAAAATTGGTGATCAACGACCTGGCCTTGCCACTGCTTCCAGCTCTCGGTCATGTGAGGCGCGCCGCGGGTGGGCTCGCCTGCAGCGCTATTGCATGGGACGGGAAGCGAGCCTGCGGGAGGACGCTGTTGGGGACCAAGACTCGGGGTACTAGACATTGGGATGTTCTCGCAGTGTGGCCCGCCGACAAGCCACTCACAAGGTTACCGAAGCACTCGTCCAATGGTCCGGGGAGCTTCGTGCCAAAAGAATGTTTTAGTCGGTGAAAGTATGTTACCCGATTCGCGAGACGATGCCCATGCGCTTTTTGGAAAATTAGGGGGTCCCAGAGAAAATAAAGGCGGTCGGGTTTCTCGAAAAACTGAAGCTACTCATTTTCAGCAGTTTGCATCCTAATTGCTGCGTTGGTTCGAATTTCGCGACTTTGAATCTCATGACTTTTAATTTCACGGATAGGAACTGAGGCTTGCACACACACCGAATTGGTCCCCAAATCGCCTTGGCCGCGCTGGCCGTTCTCACATTTCCCATCACATCCCCTTGCCAAACCGTTGGCTC
>QIAP01000170.1 GCA_003225075.1 Acidobacteriota bacterium
CTGGGTGTGCTATCAGTGGCACTCAGTCACACTTCGTGACGCTCCCTGCAAGTCGCTGATTCTTCGTGCGGCAAGTCTCCGGAGGCAATCGCTCTATCCAACTGAGCTACGGGCGCGCACCGATTCCAACAGTTTACATGCAGACAACAACCCCATCAATCGGCAACGGCCTGGACGTAAGCGCTGTGGTCGGGAATACTTTTTTGCGAACTCGTGAAATTACCAGCGGTTGCTGCGTCCACCGCGCTCTCGGCCGCGTCCCCCACCTCCGCCGCCGCCACCAGCTCCGCGCTCTGGTTTCGGACGCGCTTCATTCACGTTCAACGTACGTCCCCCGAGTTGCGTGCCATTGAGTGCTGCAATGGCCTTCTCACCCTCTTCAGCATTAGCCATCTCCACGAATCCGAATCCACGTGAACGGCCGGTGTCGCGATCCGTCATAATGCTTACGCGATCCACCTGGCCGTAAACCTCAAACATCTTACGCAGTTCGTCTTCACCAGTATTGAAGTCAAGGTTCCCAACAAAAATGTTCTTCAAGTCAGAGGCACCTCAATTGAGCTATTTGAGTGTGGCTGACTTCGGCGGGGACGCGGGCGGCTGGGATGCCTTTCCGTGAATCGAAGCCAAAGCTGGCGAACAGTCAAACGCGGGTGAAAGTATAGCAGGTATGTCCGGGGCTGTACGTCAAGCCCGCCCGGCAGCGTGGGGCAGCTGTTTTTCAACGGTTCTAGCAGCCATCCACCTTCTAATACCTTCACGCTGAAACCCAAGACGCAGCAGGCGATTTCGTGCGTCGCGTCGCTTGCCACAGCCAGGACAGGTCAGAAAGTTGCCCCACTGAGTGCCGTGTTGATCGCAGCCTCCATTCGCCACGAGGGTTTACTGCACCTGCAGGGAAGGAAATACACGTGCAGACGGTGGTCTTTGCAATCGCCATCGAACTTGTATTTACCGAGTATACAATTCGGGGCGACATATGCATGTCGACATCGCAAAAGCGGTACAGATGGGTTCTTACATCGCCGGAGTATTTGCTGCTTTCTGGGCGGTGATGGTCTACCAAAGCAACTCGCGACGTGAGCGCGCACGATGGGCGGAAAGCCTTTATTCGAGATTCTTTGAAAGAGAAGACCTGAAGCACGTGAGGGACCTGCTCGATTGCAATTCGGGCGATCCACAAGTGTCAGAGCTTGTTACGACCGAGACTTCGTCTTGGACTGATTACCTGAACTTTTTCGAATTTATGGCTTATCTACAAACATCTAAACAACTGTCAGGTAGAGATGTTCAGGCCCTGTTCGGTTATTATCTTGAATGCCTGAAGCGACATCGCGAAGTGGTCGCATACATCCGGAATAAAGAAAAGGGATATGAGTACTTGAGAAAATCATTGTTGGACGAGTAGCTCACCACCCTACGCTTTTTATATGAAAAGATATCTGTTTTCGTATGGCACGTTGATACCGCACCATGCCCCTGCTGAGGGTTGCATCCACCGTTAAACTCCTTCGGCGAGTAGGGCGAGGTTCTGTGCGCGGTAGGCTGTATGATCTCGGGGACTACCCGGGCGCGGTCCTGAGTAGAACCGGTCCGGTGATCGCAGGGCAGGTCTTCGAACTTCCCGAAGATCCTGATGTGCTGCGTCGTCTCGACGAGTACGAGGGCTTTGATCCTTCGCATCCAGAGGCTAGCCTTTTTGTGCGAATGAAATGGCCTGTTACGCTCCGGAACGGAAAAAAAATGTCCTGTTGGGTATACGCGTACAATCGTCGCCCAAATCGGGCTCGAACCATCACTGGTGGCGATTATTCCAAGCAACGGAAGCAGAGGAACCGTTAGTTATCGCCCCTCCTCCACCATCGCCATCGTGCCCTTCTTGCGTTTATTCGATTGCAGGGTCTTCTTGCGCAGTCGCAGCGACTTCGGCGTTACCTCTACATACTCATCGTCTGCAATGAATTCGATCGCCTGCTCCAGGTTCAACTGGCGAAAGGGAACCAGCCGGATCGCCTCGTCGGCGGTGGACGCCCGCATGTTTGTGAGCTTTTTCTCGCGGACAACATTCACATCGAGATCAGTATCTTTCGCGTTCTCACCGATGATCATGCCCTCGTACACTTCCACGCCTGGGCCGACAAAAAGTTCTCCACGTTCTTGCAGGTTCCACAACGCATAAGATGTAGTCACACCGGAACGGTCCGCGATCAGTGCTCCCGTCGGCCGATGCGGAATTTCTCCCTGCCATTCCATGTATCCATCGAAAAGCGAATTCATCACGATGGTGCCCCGAGTATCAGTGAGCAATTGGCTGCGCAGTCCTATCAAGCCGCGGCTGGGGACGCGAAACTCAACGCGCACTCGCCCGTAACCATGATTGTGCATGTTGACGACTTCACCTTTTCGCCCCCCAAGCTGCTCCATCACAACGCCAACGAAGGCCTCAGGCACGTCTACCGTCAACTGTTCCACGGGCTCCATCAATTTTCCGTCCAGCCGCTTGGTGACGATCTCCGGTTTGCCTACCATCAATTCGTAACTTTCACGGCGCATCATCTCGATAAAAATGGAGAGCTGCAGTTCGCCGCGTCCCATCACCTTGAAGGAATCGGTGCTGCCGGTTTCCTCTACTCGCAGCGACACATTGGTCAGTAACTCTTTGTCGAGACGTTCGCGCAGATTGCGCGAGGTTACATAAGAACCTTCTCGTCCCGAAAATGGCGATGTGTTCACGGTGAACTGCATGGCGATGGTCGGCTCGTCGATGGCAATGTGCGCCAGCGGCGCTGGATTTTCCGCGCTGGTAATCGTCTCGCCGATGGTAATTCCCTCCACTCCTGCCACCGCCACGATGTCGCCTAATTCGGTTTCCGTAATGTCTATTCGCTTCAAGCCGGAGAAGGAAAATAGTTTTGTGATTTTGGTTTTCTGGATGGTGTGATCCAACTTGGCAATGCCCACTTCCTCGCCGGTGCGCATCGTTCCATTGAACACCCGCGCAATCGCCAGTCGTCCGAGATAATCGCTATAGTCAAGATTCGCGACGAGGATCTGCAGCGTCCCGGAAGCGTCGCCCTTGGGCAGAGGAATCTTCTCCACAATGGCATCGAAAAGCGGCCGTAGATCTTCGCCGCCACCTTTGATGTCTCTCGATGCCGTCCCTGTCTTTGCATTGGTGTAGAGAATTGGAAAATCAAGTTGCTCTTCTTTGGCATCGAGATCGATGAAGAGATCGTAAATCTCGTTCAGAACTTCTTGCGGCCGGGCATCGGGACGGTCAATCTTGTTGATCACAACAATGGGGGGCAGGTGCGCCTCCAATGCCTTGCCCAACACATAGCGCGTCTGTGGCAAAGGGCCTTCGCTGGCATCCACCAGCAGCATGACGCCATCCACCATCTTTAGCGCACGTTCCACTTCCCCACCGAAGTCGCTGTGGCCGGGCGTGTCGACGATATTGATCTTGACGTCGTGGTAGAGCACTGCCGTGTTCTTAGCCAGAATCGTGATGCCGCGCTCGCGCTCCAATTCGTTGGAGTCCATCACCCGCTCGACCAGCGTCTCATTGGCGCGGAACGTGCCGCTCTGGCGTAGCATGGCGTCCACCAGGGTCGTCTTCCCATGGTCCACGTGCGCGATAATGGCGATATTGCGAATACCTGAACTCAAATTGGATGATCCTTTCAGCGGCGGCTCGACGAAGGCACACTACATCTTACAATTTACTATGCGGCGATTGGTTACGACGAGAATCTGCAGAACCTTTGGTCACGGATTCTGACCATTAACTGCGCCGGATGAAGCCAATCTCTCCGATTCAGCAGCTCCGGTTGGCTATCCAGCTCTGGTTATCCTGCAAAC
>QIAP01000171.1 GCA_003225075.1 Acidobacteriota bacterium
ACCTCGTTGCTTGGTCTCAGTCCGCTCTCAGTCCGCTTTCGCAAAACGCCTTGAAGGCAGCTTTCGTAGCTGGCTGGTGGTGAATACGTTAGGACCGCACCATTGTTCTTCAGTCCGCTTTTAGGGCTGAGAATCACGATGCACGCGGGGGTTGACGACATAGGGGAATAGGCTTATATTATGAGTTAGTTAACTAACTCACATGGGCATAGGGAAACCACACCTAGGCAAGCGGACACGGCTGATTGAGACCGGCATGATGCTGGCGTACCGGAACGGTTTCAGAGAGACGAGCCTGGCGGACATCGCCCAAGCCGCCCATGTTCCGGTAGGGAACGTTTACTACTACTTCAAGACCAAGGAAGAACTTGGCGAGGCCGTTGTGGAGCGGCGCTTGGCGCAATTTCGAGAATTCCGGGAGGAGATCGACCGGTTGAGCTCTCCGAAGGAGCGGCTGTTTGCTTTTGTGGAAAGCATTCAGGGGAAACGGGAGCAGCTTGCCCGTGGGGGATGTCCCTTGGGCGGCTTGTGTTCCGAGTTGCAGAAGGAGGGCGGCGCTCTCGCAAAGAAATCCGCGGCACTCTTCACTGAGCCAATGGGCTGGTTCGAGGAGCAATTCCGGGCGGCCGGCCATGAAGAGGATGCACGAGAACTTTCCGCGCATCTCTTCTGTGCTTATCAGGGTATGGCTGCGGTGGCACACGCCGCTAATGACCCCGACTTGGTGGTGATGGAGGTAAAGCGCCTGAAAGATTGGATCGGCACGCTGTGAGACCGAAGGATGAAGCAACAGTTGCAATCGACAGAAAGGAACACGATGAAAGCATCGCTTGATAAAGGACGGTTCGGACCGTGGGCGCTCGTCACGGGCGCTTCGTCGGGAATTGGTAAGGAATTCACGCGGCAAATCGCAGCGTCTGGGATCAACGTAGTGCTGGTGGCCAGGCGAGACGCATTGCTTGCCGAACTGGGACGCGCAGTCTCACAGGAGTTTGGTGTTCAGTACCGCGTCTTGGCTATGGACCTCTCACAAGAGGGATTCATAGCGGGACTCGCTGACGCTACCCACGATCTCGACATCGGCCTTGTCGTCTCGAATGCAGGTACGGCAAACCCGGGCGAGTTCCTGAAGCTCGATCGACAGCTGCTTCAGGCGACGTTGCGACTCAACACCACGTCGCATTTAGACATCGCCCATTACTTCGGCCGGAAGCTCACTGAGCGGAGGCGGGGCGGCTTGATCCTCGTGGGGGCAATGGGCGCGGAAAACGGCATTCCCCGTATAACGAATGATGCAGCCGCGAAGGCGTATGTACACAGTCTTGGCGAAGCGCTTCACTACGAGTTCAAACCTCTAGGTGTCTACGTCAGTGTACTGGCAGCCGGGTTTACGAACACACCGGTGCTCGAAAAGTTTCGTTTCGATCCGAAGACCATGCCGATGAAACCGATGAGCGTCGAGCAGTGCGTATCTGAGGGCCTCAGCGGTCTGATCAAAAACCGTTCCAGAGTCGTTCCAGGCCGGCTGAACCGGATCATGAACGCCCTCGTGCCCGCTTCTCTTGCTCGGAAGATGGAGGCGGACATGATCGACAAAGGGCTTGCCAGCAAGTCCGCAGGTGCGAGGGCCTAGGCCTAATAACTTCCGCAATAGTCATCGGGAGATGGCATCGCTGAAAAACATTCGCATTGATTTCTCTTAATAGTCCCGTCACTCCTCTGCGTTTGCTACAGGGAAAATCAAGAAGCCTTGAAGCGGTACCGGTTGAAGAAAACGCCTCGGTTCGAGATCCGCTTCGCCCCAAAAGTCTGCCCCGAGGCGTTTCCGATCAAGGCTAGCGACAATCCAGGAGTCGATATCGCTACGAGCGGCTTGTCCCAGGTGGACTACGGCGCTGAAAACAGAGCCGGTAAGCGCTGGGTGTAACCTGCAGCTGTGAGAGAAAAGTACGTCTCATGATCTCAGAGCTGCTGAAGCCACACGAAGCAGCGATTTCCTTGACGGCCTTAACAGTTTGTTCTAGCTGTCGGCGTGCAGACTCCACGCGCAAGCGTTCCGCGAATTTAGCGGGTGTAATGCCAGTTTCCTTTCTGAAGACACGACTGAAGTTCCGCGGGCTCATAGCAGCACGCCTGGCGAGTACATCAACAGAGAGATTCTTGTTCAGGTTTTCTGCCATCCACACCTGAAGGTCATGTAGCGCCTTACGTCCCGAAGCTTGCGCTGATAGGGAAACGCTGAATTGCGCCTGACCGCCAGGTCTGCGCAGAAACACGATAAGGTTGCGCGCTACATCCAATGCCACGGACGCACCGTGGTCCTCTTCTACCATCGCCAGAGCGAGATCAATGCCAGCCGTGATTCCGGCAGAGGTATAGATATTCCCATCTTGTATCCAGATCGGATTCGCATCGACTTTGACATCTGGATATTTCTTCTGCAAATCGGCAGCAAAGGCCCAGTGAGTTGTTGCTCGCTTGTTATGTAGTAAACCCGCTTCAGCCAAGACAAAGGCTGCGACGCACACGGATGCCACTCGTCGTGAGCGGCCCGCGGTCTCTTGTAGCCAAAGAGAAAGGCGGCTGTCACGTGTGTCTTTTGAGGTCGGTCCGCAAACGACGACCAGTGTGTCCACGGGCTCGCGCAGTCTCCGGTAATAGCCATGCGCTAACAAAGAAACTCCGCATTCGCCTGCAATGATTGGTTTAGGTTGGGAACTTACTACTCGAACGTCGTAAGCAGGGCCCCGCGCGCCGAGTACGCGGTTCGCGCCCGCAAAAACCTCAAGTGGACCAATCAGATCGAGCTCCTCCACGGGAGGTACCCCAAGGATAACCACCGATATGGGGGGTCGCCTGCTTGCCAGTATTGGTTTCGTTGTCAGCCCAGGCATGATTTTCACAATGGCCGGAAAAGTGGAGTATATGTCATTGCAGCCAGGCCGGCCAACCCCTACCGTTAGTTCGAATGCGAAGGCTTCCATGAACACAACATATAAAGCCATTGAGCTCTCGGGCCCAGATTCAATGCGGCGGTGTAGAACCGCGCTCTCGCGCTGGCGCATGTTGGGTTCGCAGGAAGGGACCTCGAAGTAAGAGAGTGACTGACACTCAAGATCGAATCATTTCTGTTGGGCGGAATGGGAAGTTGGAGGATAAGGATGGCGAGCACATACAGAGCCGTCGAGATTTCTTCGCCGGGCGTTTTCTCCTTGGTCGAAAGAAAGGTTGCCGTCCTCGGCGCCGGACAGGTGCGTATCCGCGTCGAGGCTTGCGGTGTATGCCATTCGGATGCGGCAACTGTGGAAGCGCAATTCCCCAACCTTTCTTATCCGCGCGTGCCTGGCCACGAGGTTATCGGACGAATAGAGGAAGTGGGTCTTGGCGTGACGGCGTGGAAGGTCGACCAGCGTGTCGGAGTTGGATTTTTCGGAGGTGAAGACGGAACCTGCGAGGCCTGCCG
>QIAP01000172.1 GCA_003225075.1 Acidobacteriota bacterium
TGCGAGCCAGCGTGGGCTCGGTGAAAGAGCCGCTCACGTCGTTCAAGGAAGACCTCAACGGCGGACCCTTTTCCCCCGTCGGGCGGTGGAGGAGCAAATTTCCTCCTGAACAGTTGGCATGGTTCGAAAGATTGGTCGGCGATTACTTGAGGGAATTGGGCTACCCGCTCTCTGGCGCGGTGCAGGGGAATCATTCCTTCTCTGCGAAAAAGATGCGGTATGTCTACGGTTTGTTTTATGAACTGAAGCAATGGGCGAAAGTGAATACTCCGCTGTCCCGCATGATGGTGAGATATTCCGACATCTTGATAGACAAGTAATTGGATCGAGGATCTGACCAAGGATGAAGTGCAAGATTACTGATTTGAAAACCGTAAATTGGGAAGCTCTCGATAAGTTCGAGGACCGCACTGTGTTCCAGACTCGCGAATGGCTGCAGTTTGTGAGCCAGAGTCAGGGGGCAATTCCGGTGGTGGTGGAACTTCGGGACAATGGGGACTTGGCGGGCTATTTCACGGGGCTGACCTTCACGCGAATGGGAGTCAAGGTTCTGGGTAGTTCCTTTCCGGGCTGGACGACCCCCTATATGGGTTTCAACCTGGTTGCAGGCGTGTCGCGCGCGGACGCGCTCGCTGCCATCGAAAAACTGGCCTGGGACGAACTGAAGTGTCTGCACATGGAAGTTTCCGATCCTTACTTCAAAGTGGAGGACGGTGAGACACTGGGTTTTATAACCGACTCTTATACTTCCTATCGCACCGACTTAACTAGGTCCGAAGAAGAACTTTTTAACAGCATGGATAGTGCCTGTCGCCGGTGCGTGCGCAAGGCGGAGAAGAGCGGTGTCACCATCGAAGAAGCGCACGATCACGGGTTCGCTGACGAATATTATGAACAGCTAAAAGACGTATTCGCGAAGCAAGGATTGGTCCCCACGTACGATGTCGAGCGAGTCCGAGCACTAATTAAGAACCTCGAGCCAACCGGCCGGCTCTTACTGGTACGAGCGCGTGATCCGGAAGGGAAGTGTATTGCGACCGGCATTTTTCCTGGCTTCAACAAGATTGCAGAATTTTGGGGAAATGCCAGCTTCAGATCCAGCCAGATACTGCGTCCTAATGAGTTCATTCAATGGTACGTGATGCGTTACTGGAAGCGTCGTGGGATTCAAGTGTATGACTGGGGCGGGGAAGGAACGTACAAGGAAAAATACGGTTGTGTGCAACACCAGGTACCGTGGTTCACAAAATCTCGTTATCAGGTAGTGTCGAAACTGCGCGATGAAGCCAGGAAGATGTTCGAAAGAAAGCAAAAGTTCCTTGGCTGGCTGCAGGGTGAGCGAGCTACGCCTCAGAAACAATAGGTTCAGCGCGGCGGAAGCTCTTGGCCATTCGCACGAAAGCGAGCACTCGTTTACGGTGTAAGAGCATCAACGTCGAGAGGTAGACAACACCTCCGGCCGCGACCTCGGCAATCAGCCGAATCCACGCAGGCCAACTTGGGGGGAGCGCCCACCTGACAGCTAAGACTGCCAATATCATCATTAGCGTCCCATCGATCGCAGGACGCAAGGCTTGCAGATAGGTGGCGACCGGCATCTTTATTGTCTTAAACGCTTTCCAGTAGAGTGGAACCGCGACCAGAGGATAAGCAGCGATCCAGCCCCAGGCGATCCCAGCCGTACCCCAGTGGCTTCCAATATAGAAGGCTATGGGGAGGATAACCAGTGCCCGCAGATCGTTCCACATCACGAACCGAGCGTTGCCAACGGCGGTCAGTACTTTGGGAATGATCGCAACAATGGAACGGAAAGCGGCATAAATGGAGAGGACTTGCAGGGGTGCAATCACACCTACCCACTTCGCTCCCAGGGCAACAGGAACAAGTTCGCGCGCTACGATTCCGAGCCCAATGGTGGCGGGAAAAGTGGCTAGCGCCAGAGCCTCGCTGAGAGTGCGTACATACCGGCGCAGCGATTCCGGTTCCTTCCGCGCCGCAGCCAGATATGTAGGAATAATTGTGGTCACAAGGGACGTGACCTTATCCAAGGGCACATAAGCCAGGTTCCAAGCCAGGCCATAGACACCCAGTGCGGCCTGGCCTAGCACCCGTCCGGCAGTGACGTTATCGAGGCGTTCATAAGCAGATAAAGCAATCACCGACACCAGGATGTGCCGGCCAAAGGACAGCGGCTCCTTCAGAGTGGCCATGCGTGGCATCGCGAATCGGTGAGGCCGGGAGCTTCCCAGTAAGATCGTTCGGGCGAATGTGGCAACCAAGTTTCCCAGGACCAAGGCCCAGTATCCGAATCCCACGAATGCCAGGACCAGAGTGACCGCAGTCGCGATCAGGGCACGAATGGCCTCAAACCACGACAGGGTGCGAAACTGCATTTCCTTACTGAGCAGCCCTTCAGAAACGGACCGAAATCCGAGTGGGATAAGGCCGAGGCAGGTCACCACCACCACAGGGGCGAGCTGGGGAGTCTTGAAGAACAGGGCAAGCGGCCAAGCGAGGGCAACGGCGATCCCGAAGCAGCCAATGCTGAGCATCAAAGACACTGTGTTGAGTTGAGCCAGTTGCTCGTCGGTAAGATCGCGCAGGTTGACTATGGTCTGGGGTATGCCAAACTCGCCCAGGATTCGCAGGTAGGGGAATAACACCAGTGCCATGGCAACGATGCCAAAATCGGCAGGGGTCAAGAGACGAACTACAACAAACAGCGAGGCCCAACTGACCAGCTGACTGGCCCAATTGGTCGCAGCTCTCCAAGCGAGGCTATGGGCGAGATGCTTATCGAGTTTTTTGGCGAGGCCAGGCGTGGGACTGTCCACGGTGGTCTTCACGTTGGCAAGTCCTCTTGGGCGGCAGAGTCGGTCAATTCGAGGGCCGATAAGTTGGCCATCCTGCCTAAGGGAGTTTTAATTTTCAATGCCAATTTGGTGTCGAGAAACAGAGGGTAGACCGCCCGCATCCATTTTTCTTGAAGTCCCGGTTCTCTGTCGCTCAGAGGCGTCGTGAGAGGATACCCAAATTCCTCCAGACTGGGACCGATCAGAGCTTCAAGGGCGGCTATATCCTGGGTCGAGAGCTTGTCCTTCCAGCGCTGAACTGGATTTGCGCGACCCTGTTTTTCCTCTTCCAAAAACGAGGAATTCGATTTAAGCCGGCTGACTGTGCTCTGGATCCGCTGGTGATCCAAGTCGTGATGCAAGAATTCAGTAAGCGTCGCCAGGGTGCTCGCCGGATTGCGTACAAGGTCCTCGTAATGTACCTCGATGTAGTCGCGAGGAATCTGAGCGCCGTATTGCCTGCCCTTGCGAACTGTCCATTCCCAGTACAGGGCTGTGGCCATTAAACCTCCAGATCGGCGATCCCAGGGGAGAGGACGAAATCCTCCCATTTTTTTGAGTGATAAAGCGATATCGCGTCCATCGCGAATGATGTGGATAAATAATGCTTGGGGAAGATCGGCCTTAATCCTCGGGATATACAGGACATTGTCCGGATCATAAACCGCCCAGCGAGCGACTCCCTGATTTCGGGCAATGGCTTCCATCACGATCCGAATGAAGTCTCCACCGGTTTGGCACGTGTTGAGAACTTGTTCCATCAGCTCATGGCGATTCAGATCGGATCTGCGGAATCCCTTGCTGCGCAGCCATGTCTCTAGTATTTTTCGCCGATTCTTCACCTTCTCGACAGAGCCGAAACGTGGAATCAGCATTTTGTAAATCGGCAAGTATCCGCGATAAA
The DNA here is from genome assembly GCA_003225075.1 of Acidobacteriota bacterium. Classification (GTDB taxonomy): domain Bacteria; phylum Acidobacteriota; class Terriglobia; order Terriglobales; family Acidobacteriaceae; genus Gp1-AA124. The sequence continues at coordinate 3,757 of QIAP01000172.1, forward strand.
CGG
>QIAP01000173.1 GCA_003225075.1 Acidobacteriota bacterium
TTGTACGCGCATCACATCGACGGTCTCAAACTGGATTTTGCGGTGCGTCGGAGCAATTCCAAGAAACGGGCCCTCGTGGGTTCCGTGATACGTTTTAAAGGTGGTCACGCGGTCGCCGTCGGCAAGCTGCCAGTGGATTTCAGCGTGAAAGTCTGGAAACGCCAGCCGCAAGTACGTGTAGAGCTTGCGTACGCCGGCCTTGTCTGGAGTTGTTCTGGGCTGCGGTGTGTAATCGACAAAATCATCGGCGAAGAGTTGTTCGAAGACTTCGAACTTCCCCTGGCCTTGAACTTCCTCTGTGTTTCGGCGCACAACTGACTTCGCTGCATCAGAAACTGACATAGTGTTCACAAAACCTCCCTTCTCATTAGAGAAGTGAATAGCTACCAGCGCTATTACATGCTCTTGGGCTTCGCCTGTCGTTCCTCAAGTTTTTCCGCTGCGAATATCCCAAGTTTTCTGAGCGATCCGTGGAGTTGTTCCATCTCTTTTTGGGACAGTGCTGACATGAGCGCCTCAAGGTCCTTTGCATGCCGCTCGAAGCTCGATGCCGCCAGCCGCTTACCCTCTGCGGTCAGGTGAACGACCCGCGCCCGCCGATCACTTGGGCTCGCCCTGCGTTCAACCAACCCGAGTTTTTCGAGGCGATCTACTGCCGCAGTCATCGAGCCACTAGCTAGGCGCACCTTGTCCTGGATCTCCGAGATCGTGAGCGGGCCCTTGTGTAAGAGAGCTTCGAGCGCAGCGAAATCCGTGAGGCACAGGCCCGTGTTGGCGATACTCCGCTCAGCGAGCAGGCTTAGCACACGATAACTCTTAAAAATTACCAACCAGAGCCGAGGTGCTGTAATGCGATCGCTCTTTTTCATTCTCTTTTCCCCAATCAAGCAGCCTCGGGACGGGCCTCGGCCGTGATCCTGTTACTCGCGGAAGAAGACAAGAGGCGATCGACGGAGGCTGCTCCTGCGCCGCGAATCATCAGAAAAGCCGAAGCCGCCAGCAGGAGGAGGTGGTACTCATAACCTTCGCCCTTCTGCGCTCCAGTCCAGTTCATAAAGAATCCAAAATTATGATGAATCATGGCGACGGCCACGATCATGTTGCAAAAAGGTCCAAAGGCTGCAACGCGAGTGAGCAGTCCGAAGATCAGACCCAATCCGCCGAAGAATTCCGCGGCGATGGCCAGAAATGCGAATAGGGGCGGAATGTGCAACATTCCGGTGAAGAATCCCATGGTGCCGGTGAAGCCATATCCACCGAACCATCCGAGCATCTTCTGGGCGCCGTGTGCGAAGAAGATCACTCCAAGCACAAGACGAAGAATGGTCGTTGCAATGTCGTTGTCAGTGGCAATCAATTTACGAAACATAGAAATTCCCTCCGTGGTAACCCCGAATCGGGCCAACAGGAGATAGGATTAGTATCCTTATATAAGGATTCTTTTATCGAGGTATATTTTGCCCCTCGTGCACTGTTATTGCGAAAGGGGGCCGTCTGCGGTTCGGAATCGCTGTTTCCACCTTCTTGTGCCGAACGCCAGGACTTGTCCGGCCATTTACGACAGAGCTGAAGCCTCTATGGACTGTTAACCACCCGCTGCGTCGAGGCAAGATTCTTCAGGAGTTCTGCCACGGTCTTTAGTATTTCGCGCGAAAGCGCCTCATCGGATACAGCGCGTGCCAGGGACATCGCTCCGACGAGCGCACTAAAAATCAAGATCGCTCTCGATCTTGCCGCCCGCTTGTCTCTGCCTGGAAGCAATGTGGCGATCAACTGAACGTCGCTCCGGACCTGTTCGGAGGTAAGCGAACGGGTCCGCTTATCGCTGCGCGCGATCTCCGGCGCCAGAGCACTGAAGGCACAACCCGAGCCTGGATTGTCTCGATGCGTTTCATTGAGATAGTCGTCGATCAACTTTGCGAGGGACACCGACGGTCCGCCAGATTTGGCAACGTCCAGTCGACGCTGCCACCCGCCAAATGCAGAGTTGACCGCTTCGGCCACTAAGTCGTCGCGAGAACCAAAGTGCTTATAGAATCCCCCCACCGTCAGGCCGGCCTCCTTCATTAACTCAGCGATTCCGAACCCGGCAAGACCTTTTTCGCGGAATCTCTTTGAGGCAATGCTAACGATGCGCTTATGAGTTCTCGTTTTTTGCGCCTTGGAATAGCCCATGTGCTCCTCCCCAAAATAAACTGCGACCAAATCAGGATTACGAATCTAATCCTGTATGTGGATTATAACAATAATGCAGATCGCTTAGCTACGACCAGGATTCGTGTTTTAACAGAGCCGCGAATATCAGGAAACAGTCGATGGACCCGAAAGCGGAATGCTGAGGACACGACAAGAAAAGGGGGCAGAATGAGCAAGTCAACAGCAGCAAAGAATAAGGCCATCGTTCTGGAAGCCTTCGAAACCCTGTTCAATAAGCGCGATTACGCGGCGGCGGAAAGGTTCTGGTCACCGAATTACATTCAACACAGTGCCCACATTGCTCCGGGACGCGACGGACTCTTCGGACTCATTAAGAGTCTGCCGGACACGCTGAAATACGAGCACGACATGATCGTGGCCGAGGGCAATCTCGTGATCGTGCACGGACGCTTTTCCGGTTTCGGGCTCCAGCCAGTTGGATAGCGGCCGACATCCTCGTCATGGAGGAAGGGGTTTTGGTCGAGCACTGGGATGTCATTCAAGACGAAGCAACACGTGCGCAGTCCAAGAGCGGGAATCCGATGTTCGGCAGTTCATTTCCCGGATAGGTACATCCGCGATCTCGACCGCTGACTTTCGGCGGCGCGGTCAAACCGTAAACGGTTTCGAACGAAAGGAGCTTTCATATGCGGCAGTTGCAACTCATAGCTCACGGCGAACCTTCAGATGTCGTCGAACTTAACACGGTTTCCGAACCGGCTCTTGGTCACGAGGATGTGCTCATCTCGATGGAAGCGGCGCCGATCAATCCGTCGGACTTTTTGTTCGTCCGTGGCATGTACGGCGTCCGGGCGGCCTTCCCATCCTCGGTAGGGGCCGAGGGCGTTGGCCGAGTCGCCAAGATCGGATCGAAGGTTGATCCCGCTCTGCGGGGCAAGCGAGTCCTGATTCTTCCTACCTACGAGCAGGGCACCTGGGCAGATGAAGTTGTCGTCCCGGTGCGTAACCTCGTGCCGATGAGCGACGAAGCGGATCCCCTGCAACTCTCGATGATAGGGATTAACCCGGCTACCGCCTATCTCTTGCTGAACCGATACGTTTCCCTGATGCCCGGCGACTGGATCGGTCAAACCGCAGCCAATGCGGCCATGGGCCAGTACATCATTGCGCTCGCGAAGCTTGCAGGAGTCAAGACGCTGAATGTCGTCCGGCGGGAAGAAGCTGCCGAACAGGTGCGGGAGTGGGGTGGTGACCGCGTAGTCCTTAATGGCGACAACCTACACAGGGATATCGAGGAGGCTCTCGACGGCAAGAAACTCAGCCTCGTCCTCGATACGGTGGGCGGAACTCCCGTGGGCGAGTTGGCCAAATGGCTTAAACCTGGCGGCTCGATTGTGGTTTACGCCATGCAGAGTGGGCAGTTCCCAGCCATGCCACCCAAAGAGTTCATCTACCGTGGTCTTAGCCTCCACGGATTCTGGCTCATCAATTGGATACGCAACGCGTCCCACGTAGAGATCGAGGAGATTTACCAGAAGCTGGGAGACCTCGTAGCTGATGGATCGCTCTCCGCCGCAGTGGAACAAGTTTACCCGCTCGACCAGTATAAGGAAGCGTTCAAACAATCCTTGAAATCGAATCGCAGCGGCAAGATTCTGTTCAAGTTTGGGGCTAGTGATATGACGATGATTCCAAAGTAACCAGAAACCGCAACAAACGAAGCCTGGTTGAGGAGCCCTTCGGCAGGTCGTCCCCACAATCTGACAACTTTGATAAAAAGAGGACGGGAATATATGAACAAGCTTGAAGGAAAAACCGCACTCATTACTGGCGGGACTAGCGGCATTGGACTCGCTACGGCAAAAGCGTTTGTCAACGAAGGCGCGTACGTCTTCATAACGGGCCGACGCGAGGCGGAGTTGGCTGCGGCGGTAAAGGAGATCGGCAGAAATGTAACCGGCATACAAGGAGACGTTTCGAATCTTGGCGACCTTGATCGTCTGTTTGCGCAAATCAAGCAAGAAAAGGGCAAACTCGATATTGTGTTCGCCAATGCCGGGGTCGCGAAGTTTGCCGCTCTCGGCGCGATCACCGAGGAACTCTACGACTGGACCTTCGACATCAATGTGAAAGGCTTGCTTTTCACGGTGCAGAAGGCGCTACCCCTTTTGCCGGATGGCGCTTCAATCATTTTGAATTCATCCGTCGTCGCCAGCAAAGGCTTGCCGATAAATAGCGTTTACAGCGCCACCAAGGCCGCCATTCGTTCGTTTGCGCGGACGTGGACAACCGACTTGAAGGACCGCCGCATTCGCGTGAACGCAGTGAGCCCAGGCTCCATTGACACACCCGGACTGAACGGCCTCGTGGGGTCCTCAGAGACCGGCCAGCAACGCTTGAAGAATATCTCCAACAATGTTCCGCTCGGCAGGCTCGGTACAGCCGATGAGATCGCCAAGGCCGTCGTGTTTCTCGCCTCGAACGATGCAAGCTTCGTGACAGGAACGGAATTGTTTGTGGACGGAGGTTTCGCACAGGTGTAGGCCGTTAGACTCTCGGCACACCCCTTGCACGAAGGGCGATTAGGACGGGTAATCTTCGCCGCCCCTTTTCTACTGGAAGGGTACATTGTCTTGGCTAGAAGATCTCGCCAGTCCACGAAGTAAACGGGCCACTGCTGGACAGCTACGCACTGATTACGCTGCGGAGGTTTGAAGCGACTTGACCGTGACTCGGTGTCACGGTTCTCGAAAACGAGGCCCCAGGCTCGCCGGTTCTCCGGACGGCAACATCGACCGTCGCTCGGGCTAGGTCGTCGGCCCGAATCACCCGGTTAGGAAACAGCACCCGAACGCGGGGTAGGTTGCGCGCAACACGCGGTAGCTGAAATTCGGCTCCTGGTAGCGTAGCGCGGCGATCATCAGCTGTCGCTTATCACCGTCTAAATTTTCGACTTCATGCAGTGGCGCTTGACCTTAAGCGCAGCTTGAAAGCGCACCGCATCTGGATGAGACTCTAGCCAGGTTTGCCCGTGTGCCTCATGGGCGACCGTTGCTTTCGTCTCTTATCCCTTCTCCCCATTGAGCGCGGCAGCGCGCTTGCCGACTTTCTTGAGCCTCACTTCAAGACCACGAAGCTCCTCCGAGCTTAGTTCGGAGAACACTTTCTTCATCTGCCCGGAATGCTTTCGAAAGGCAGAAACAATGAGATCCTTGCCACGAGGGGTGAGGGCAACGATCCGAACGCGTCGGTCTTCGGCGCTCTCAACCCGGCTGACCAGGCCCTTCGCGACGAGGCGATCGACAAGGATACTGATCGAGCCTGGGGTCAGATCGACGATTGGGCCGATCGTATTGACGGGCAAAGGCCCTTTGCGCAACAGGAGTTCCAGTACGCCGAAATCCGAGAGGCCGAGTCCGGTCTCTTCAATACCAGCGGCTGCGTACCTTGTCAGGGCGCGCATCGCCTTCATCATTACTATCCAGACGTGGTCCGTCCCTTGATTGCCTCGGGCCATAAAAACCTGAATCTCCCAGAAGTATACAGCATCAAGTATATTGCCATCAATATACATGACGCCAATGCAATGGCGGTCGATCCAAAAGGAGAACCAGGTTATGAGAACCGCTTCCGTAATCGCCCGATATCTGGCGGGCGTGATCTTTCTTGTTATGGGGCTGAACGGCTTCCTGAACTTCATTCCCTTTCCCCCGCCAGCGGGTGTTGCTGGTCAGTTCATGGGTGCCCTTTATGTCTCGCATTACCTGTGGGTGATCTTCGCGTTTCAGGTCATCGCAGGTGTGCTTCTGCTGCTCAACCGCTACGTACCGTTGGCGGTGGCAGTGCTGGCGCCGGTGATTGTCAACATCCTTACTTTCCACGCCTTGATGGCCCCGAGCGGGCTTCCGCTGGCCCTCTTTGTGGCCGTGCTGTGGGCCGCGATCTTCATCGACGTGCGACCGGCTTTTTCCGGGTTGTTCCAGTCGCGCCTGGAGCCGCGGGCGTGACCGCAGGAGAAAGGAAGCAAAACATGGCGCAAAAGCTCACAGTCGTTGTTACGGGATCCACGGGTAAACAAGGCGGCTCCGTCGCGCGTGGCCTCCTTGAGCGAGGCCACAAGGTCCGCGCCGTCACTCGCGACCCAAACTCAAGCCAGGCGAAGTTGCTCGCGAACGCCGGGGCGACGCTCGTTGCGGCGTCGCTCGAAGACACTGCGGCGATTATGAAGGCGCTCGAAGGAGCGACCTCTCTCTTCGCGATGACGACGCCGTTCGGAGGTACGGACGCCGAGACACGACAAGGCGTCGCCGCCGCCGCCGCGGCGAAGGCAGCAGGCGTGCATCTCGTCTTCACTTCCGTCGGCTCCGCCAACCGACAGACGGGCATTCCGCACTTCGACAGCAAGTACGAGGTCGAAAAGTACATTGCCAAGGTCGGCGTCCGCGCAACGATTCTCGCGCCCGTTTCCTTCATGGAGAACCTCTACTTCGCGAAAGAGCAGCTCGCTAAAGGGATCTACGCCGCGGCGCTCCCGCCGACGAGGGCGCTCGCGCAAGTTGCCGTCGTGGACATCGGGGCGGTCGCCGTCCGCCTCCTCGAGGACGCGGGTCGCTTCACGGGCAAGCGCTTCGACCTCGCGAGCGACGAGCTCACGGGGAATGACGCCCTCGCCATTCTCTCGCGTGTTACCGGCCGCTCTTTTGACTATTACCAGATCCCGCTCGATGTCATCCGCCAGCGCATGGGTGAGGATGCCGCCAAGATGTACGATTGGTTGGACCGCGTCGGCTATACGGTGGATCGCGCCGCGCTCCACCGTGAGTTTCCCGACGTCGCCTTCCACGACTTCGAGTCTTGGGCGAACACGCAGGATTGGAATGCGCTTCTGCGGAGCGCATAGAGGCCGACCCAGGGAGCCGGCTCAGTCTTCATGAGAAAGGAGAGCTCGCATGAAAGCTGTCAGATTGTTGGAATATGGTGGGCAGTTGGTGTTCAACGATGTACCGACGCCGGCGATCGCACGTGACGAGATCTTGGTGAAGATCAAGAGTACCGCCGTCAATCATCTGGATCTTGTCAAGGCCTCCGGAACGGCAAGACAGATACTCCCGATCGACCTGCCGTGGATACCTGGTCATGAGTTTTCAGGGGTCGTCGAACAGATTGGCAGTGACGTTGCGGCATATGCGCCAGGTGATGCCGTGTTCGCTGCCAACGAGACGGGCGGCGCGTACGCGGAGTATCTGGCTGTCAA